>CANHKJ010000159.1 GCA_947460915.1 Verrucomicrobiia bacterium | reverse complement strand
TCGATCCCCTAGCACACAACGCTCGCGGATGCTGACATTTTGATAAATCAAACAGTCACGGCCGACTCGTGCTTGCACGCCGATCACCACGTTCGGATAGATTTCCGTGCCATCGCCGATGACAGCTCCCGCCATAACAACAGCTCCTGCATGAATGCAAACCTTGGTGGGATCGAGAACTGCCGTAGCATCAATGTGTGCGGCGGGATGAATACCGGGTGAAAAACCTGCTTCCGCTTTAGAGAAATGCGAGATTACTGCAGAGAAGGCCAAGGTCGGATTCACGACCTCAATCAGAGCCATATCCTCAGAACCACCTCGTTCGCCGGGTTCGACGAGACAGACACCCGCTTTGCTGGTAGCAAACACCGTGGCGTATTTGGCATTGCCAAGAAAGCTGACATCGCCTGGGCCTGCGAGGTCGAGCGCTTCCATGCCACCATAAACGGCGTCGAGCTTACCCCTGACGATGGTGCCATCGGTCAATTGAGCAAGCTCGGTGAGTGTTACGTCCACGTCGGGAAGAATGAAAAATGATGATCTAGGCAACGAAAAATGCCGCACGACAGGAAACTTATTGACCGCCCTCGGGTGCGGGAGCAGGAGCCGGTGCTGGGGCGGGTGTCGACTCAGCAGGAGCGTCTTTGTTCAGGTCCTTCAACAAAGTAGCCGTGACATCAATTGCGTCTTTGGTGTAGAGAAGGAAAGGAACTTGAGAAGTGCTCATCCCGGATTTGTCAAACACGTAGTCGTAATTTTCAGCCTTAGCACGCTCTTCCACGAGCTTTTGGATTTCACCGAGAATGCCACGCATGCGTTGCACCATTTTCTCGTTTAGCGCTTGATTTTTGCGAGTCAGGTATTCGCGGCGCTCTTTATCGAGCTGAATCCCCTCTTGATACTTGCCTTGGTGAGCTTTGTAAGACTCTTGTTTTTTCGCATCGGAAATCGTTGGATCATCAAGCTGTTGCTTTATAACCTGAATGTCGCTCTCGATCTGGCGAATGGCCGTGAGCTTCTCGTTATTGTCTTTTTGGATTTTAGCGCGCTCCACATTGATTTGTTGCTGCGCTTCATTGGTTTTGTAATACTCCTTGAACAACTGCTGCATGTCTACAGTAGCAATTTTCAATTTTGCATCTTGGGCCGTAGCGTTTCCAACAAACAAGGCGGCTAGGGCTACCGCGATCAATCGACGAATCATTTGCATAATGGTATAGGGAATGTTCCCGTAAGAGTAGTTATTTTGGTTTATGAGGGTGCTGAGGTCAATCCTTTTCTCAAATCATTGATCAGCATCTGAAGCTCCTTTTGAAGCCTCTGGTTGGTCTTTGTTCAAGTTTTTTAAGATGGCAGAAGTGATATCGCTCGCATCTTTCGAGTAGAGCAAAACATTGATCTGGGAGGTGCTGGTAGCCGTTTTATCAATAACATGGTCATAGCCTTCCGCCTTACTGTATGCAGTTACGATGTCTCGGAGATCGCCAAGTATGTCCTGCATGAGCTTAGTAGAGTGCTCATTCAGTGCGCGAATTCTTCTCTGCAAAAATTCTTCTCGCTCGCGATTCATTTGTACGCCCTGATTGAACTTCAATTGATGTGCTTGGTAGGCTGCTTGTTTTTTCGTTTCGCTCAGGGATGAATCTTCATATTGCTGCTTGAGCTCCTCGAGTTCGGCAGTCATTTTACGAATTGGCTCAGATTTTTCCTCATTGAGTTTTTTGATCTTCTCCTGTTGCAAATTGAGCTGCTCCTGAATCTCCGCCGTTTTATAATAGGCTTTGAAAAGCTGCTGCATGTCCACGGTAGCAATTTTCAGCTTCGTGTCTTGAGCCATGGCATTTCCTACACATAGGGCAGCTACGGCTACCGCGATCAATCGACGTATCATTTGCATTATAGTGAAGTTGTTTCTGTAAATTTTTCTTATACTTACGTAGCGAGGCCGTGCCGTCAAACCTTTTCTCTGTGGCACAATGAAAACTTTTTCGTTACGCAGGGCTGGCAGCGCGGCGCAGTCGATCCATGACCGCAACGCCCAAACCTACCTCGCTGACTGGCTCTGCGACGATGAAATCCAGCCCAGCTTCATCGAGCTTGCGCAAGAGATGAAACAAGCGCAGAGCGGCCTCGGGCAATTTGCCATTGCCAGGGCTGAGTGCCTCGACGACGGCCCAAGGATAAAGCTGGGTATAGCCTTTTCCTGGCTCGCCTGTATAGGAGAGTAGGCCGTATTTTTTGCTACGATCGGGACGGAAATCTGCGGCATTTTCCAAAAGAATGAGCGGTGTGCGTGGCGCGTAGTGGCTGGGAAGCATGCCAGGTGCGACTGCGGGGTGAGTGACATCTACGCCATCTCGAGGACGCTTAGGACGCTCGATTTTGCCGAAATTTTGCAGCATTTCCTTGGTAACCGGACCGGGCCGCAAAATGGTGATGGTCGGTCTTTTCTCGCCGGCTGCGATGTGAATGATCGTACTTTCAAGGCCCTCAGCACAGGCTCCGCCATCGATGATCAAGGGAATCCTGCCATCTAGTTCCTTATGCACTGCCGTGGCGGAAGTGGGAGAAATGCGGCCAAAGCGATTCGCGCTGGGAGCAGCGAGCGGCTGACCAAGCTCCTTGCCGATGGCGCGAAAGATTTTGCTCGCACTTTGGCGCACGGCGACGGTATCAAGCCCACTGGTGACCAAATCTGGCACATCGGGATGCTTCGGCAAGATTAACGTCAGCGGCCCAGGCCAAAAGGCATTGAGCAATTTTTCCACAGTCGCCTGAATTTCCTCCGGGATCACGGCAACTCGCTCCAGTTCTGCGCGGCTGGAAACATGCACAATCAGCGGATCAAACGATGGACGTTCCTTGGCCGCGAAAATTTTCGCGACGGCATTCGGGTCAAAAACATTGCCCGCCAGACCATAGACGGTCTCAGTCGGCAGTGCAACGACTTCTCCGGCGCGCAGCAGCTCAGTTGCAGCTGCTACGGCTTCTTTGTAGTTTTCATCGGAGGCGGATATGACGGAAGTTTGCTGCACGGCGAAAATCTAGTCAGAAAACTCAACGATGCGCGAGCGAAAACACTGCCAACTCTCCGCATAGAGCCCATTACGCCATGAAAGAACCCATGAATGGACAGGCGTAACAATCTGTCCTAAGGTGGCTCTGGTGACGACATCACAACAACGACGATGGCAAGTGGACGGAAAATTTTTCCGTCTCGCAGATCAACGCGTCGTAATGCAAGCCATCACCTATGGGCCTTTCGCGGAAAACGAGAAAAACCTCTGGCCTCGTGAAATGATGCGAGATTTCACAGAGATACACGCATCCGGCTGCAACAGCATACGCCTCTATCGCCTACCCACTCGCGCACTGCTGGATGCCGCACATGCAGCAGGACTCGCAGTCTGGGCCGGCATTGCCTGGGCCTATGGTATGAATTTTCGCGATGAGCCCCGTCACCTCACCGCAGCACGCGTCCAGCTCGCAGAAGCGCTGCGCGATCTTGGTGAACACCCCGCGTGGGCTGGTGTCTATGTGGCCAATGAACTGCCGAGTGATATGGTTCGCTGGATGGGTGTGGATTTTGCCCGCACTGCACTGGAAGGCTTGATTTCGTTAGGAAAAAGCCTCGCACCACATTTGCTATTCGCCTACGCTACCTACCCCAGCACGGAATACTTACAACCAGCAAACGCTGATTTTTGCGCGTTCAATGTTTATCTGGAGGATGAGAAAAATTTCGATGCCTACCTTGCGCGGCTCCATCACATCGCCGGAGATCGCCCCCTTGTGATCGCAGAGTTTGGAATTGATTCCCAACGAAACGGAATGGCTGGCCAAGCGCAGACTCTCGACTGGGCGCTGCGCGCGATGCGGGCACACCATTGCGCTGGCGTAACAATTTTTTCTTGGACAGATCGCTGGTGGAATCATAGCAAAGAAATGCTCGACTGGGAGTTCGGCGTAACTGATCGCGAACGCAACGTGAAGCCCGCCCTGTCAGTGCTGAGTTCTCATTTTTTGTTAGAAAAAACATTCCCTGCATTTCCCCTAGTGTCAGTCATCGTTTGCACGCGGAATGGCTCCACTCGCATCGCGGCATGCATCGAGTCTCTCTTGCGATTGCGCGGCAAGGTCGAGCTAATCATTGTCAACGATGGCTCCACCGATGACACCGCACAACTCGTGCATACGATGTTTCCACAAGTGCGCTTGCTGAATCTAACTCCGTGCGGACTCAGCGCTGCACGCAATGCGGGAGCCGCCGTGGCAGCGGGTGAAATTCTCGCCTACACAGATGACGACTGTGTTGTCGATGAAGACTGGGTCATTCATCTCTGCGAAAAATTTCAGCAAGGATCATACGACGCTGTGGGTGGACCTAACATTCCACCGGCCACGAATGTCTTGCAAGAAATCATTGTCACCCATGCTGGTGGAGCCGCCGCTCATGTGATGCTCGATGACCAACGTGCCGAGCATATTCCGGGCTGCAACCTCGCTGTCACTAAAAGTGCTTTTAACTCCATCGGCGGATTTGATCACCAGTTTCGCACAGCAGGTGATGATGTCGATTTTTGCTGGAGACTTCTAGACGCCGGTCTCAGCATTGGCTTTGCACCCACAGCCTTTGTTTGGCACTACCGACGCCAGAACATCATTGCTTACATCCGCCAGCAACGCGGTTACGGCAAAGCCGAAGCATTGCTCATCGCCAAGCACCCTCACCGCTTTCAACGCGGACAAGGAGCCTCATGGCAAGGCTGCGTTTACACCGGAGGCCCCATACGCGCCGTAAGTGATTCGATCGTATATTACGGAGTGATGGCCACAGCCTCTTACCAAATGGGCCAATCCTCGATGACACAAGACCGGCTCCACGCTCACACTCCATCATGGCTGCATCACCTCACCCATGCCATATCCTACACCGCAGCATACTTGCGCAAATGCGAACGAATGCATGGCAGCAAGACTTCACAAAAATTGTTAGCCTGCCCTGTTCGTATGGAGCAGAAAAAACTTACCACCGAGCTAGAACCAGTCATCGAGTTTTCGCATAGCTCCTCATTGATTCGCGATCGACAACATTACCTCCAAGCCCTACTGCATCAGGATTGGTCAGCTGGTTCATCGACTGATCTATTCGATCTAACGAAAAATAATATCAGCCTCACAATTGCCACCGAACAAAGCAGTAACCCACACACACGTCATTGGTTTCGCGCAACAGGTCTAAACGATGTTTCGGAGCTTCGTGCATGGATCGCTGCACAGGACTCTGGGGAATAAAAAAATCTCTGAAATATTTCTGAATAAATGTTACGGCTCTTCGTCGAAGCTAGCGTAACACAAGTTACAGAAAACATATGAAAAACGCAATCCTTGCCATCGCTGTCGCAGCCGTCACACTCCTTGGTACCGCACCGCAAGCCGAAGCTCACTCGCATGGAAAATCGAGCTACATTTACGTCAGCGGCTACCGCTCATGCGGTACCCCCATCTACAAACAAAAGTACTTCATCGGTTACGATCGTTGTGGCCGTGAAATGTGGGGCTATCGCATCGTATCTGCTCCACGTCATATTCCCGCACCACGCCCACGCTATACTCCTACCCGTGGCCACGGTTATCCCTACTATGGATATCCATCGCAAGGTGGTAGTTGCCGCTAATCAGCGCAGCATGTGACGTGATACCTCCCGCTTCCTTCAACTCGGAGGGAGCGGATTTTTTATGCCTGAGAAAAACGGCCACTCACTCAAATCAGGAGGACCTAAACTTTCCTGCTCATAGTCACCTTTTCCTCCAAAATTTTGCATCAAGCGCAAATCCTCATGCACATCATCCATGGTGGGATCATTGATCATTTTTTCTAACAAGATCTGATCTCGTGCACTCAGCGGCTTACTCATATCCCGAGCTCGCCATTTCATCAAAAATGGTTTCACTGCCGATCCTGATTTCTTGCGCATCGTAGACAAAATATGCCAACCTGCGGGATCTGTGTCGCCGAAATGATACCAGGGTATCGCTGGCGATAATTTTGTGATCAAATCACACAAAGCTCGCGTCGGATACGAGCTCGCAATGAGCAAAGTCGAACGATCCCAATTCGCACTCGCCAACTGTCGAAAAGTCGTTTTGCGATTTTCAACAGTCAATACCTGCAATGCAGTACTACTGATGCGCACCGCTCTACGAATATCTGTTGACGCAATGGCTACCACCGCCTGCAAAGGATTCACATCGACTTCTCTGCCATCAGCAAAATGCAAGCACAGCGGACCACTCATTTCTAACAAAAAATCTTGTGGCATCACACCCCACTGCTCCAAGCCCGATGGCGCACTCACCATCAATGCTAACAATTTCTCCACTCGTGCGCGATTACCCTCTAACCATTTTGAGTCATAGCCCAATTCCACACTTGCTTGGCGCACTGGAATTTCCACCGCAGCATCACGATTCGTCAACCAATGCGCAGCAGCGAGTAATTCCTCCACCTCCTTCGGCCTATCCCACTCTAATCCAGCAACCGATTTAGCTTCTTTCAATGCTGTTAGAATGGAATCACACAAAGCTCTCCACTCCATAGGAAAAACTTCGTGCCCACGCTCGCCATACAGTTCAACCAAAGGCCTCACTTCATCCGCAACATGCACACCAAGTTTCACGCTCATCATCTCACACCAACGCTCTTCCGCCTCTAACGGCAGAGAAATCGTCTCGATCAAATACCTTCGATGTCGATGACGATGCAGGCAAAGCATCCCCTTCTTCTCCCAGTCTTCAGCCTCACGCAATGACTGCGCTCTGTCTGCTGCGCTCGTGATGGCAGCCGCATCTAACAAATCATCCCACCCACAACGAAATGCTCGCTGATAGCTGCGCACTCCTTTTCCCCGCGCTGCATACCAACGCTGGTGAAAAAGCCGCATCCATGCAGGAATACTCATGCACAGCCTATGACCAAGCCTCTCAACGAAGTCAAGTAAAACGCCGAGGGGCTTCCCGCTTC
>CANHKJ010000158.1 GCA_947460915.1 Verrucomicrobiia bacterium | reverse complement strand
GTGCGACCACCGAGTTGCCATGTGCTGCCATGATCGTCCGAGAAAATCACGTGCGAGAAATACTTCTTCGTTCCCGCCTCGATGTGATCGCAGGGTATGACCAAACGTCCCTTATGCTCTCCGTTTTCTAACTGAATGCCGCCACCTGGACCAGTCGCATACCACGTCCAGTTTGGTTTTTTCACGGCATCAGTAATCTGCTGCGGCTTGCTCCACGTGAGGCCATCGTCATCGGATCGCATCACGAACACTCGACGTTTGTCATTGCTGGTTTGCGCGATGATTTCGCCTTCATGATCATCGCCGCGATTCCATGTGCTGAGCAGAAAAATGCTGCCGGTTTCTTGATCCGCGACCACACAAGGATTGCCGCAAGTATTTTCGGCATCGTCCCAAATCAACTTCAACTCGCTCCATGTTTTGCCGTCGTCAGTAGAGCGTTTCATGACTAAATCGATGTCACCACTATCACCCCACGAATTCTTGCGCCCTTCACAAATCGCCAACACGGTGCCGCTTTTGGTCACCGCCAATGCAGGAATCCGATAGGTATGGTAGCCATCTTTTCCACCCGCGAATCCGCTCAAAAACAACGGCGCTGGTGGTTTCGGCGGCTCGATCAAATTCCCATCGATGGTGAACTCCGCTACCGTCATGCGATTGCGCCATGGCCGCAGTCCCATGCGTTTGATCGGAGATTTCCAAGCATTTGTGCGATGCATTTCTTTGCCGTCGATCAAAAAATTTGTTAGGCTGCCCCGACGTTTGACCTCGAACAAAAATTCTTTCCCCGCAATGATCGGAGCTTTTTTGGTTAGAGATTGTCCGGAGAAAAGTGGGCCTTCGAGAAACATCGTGCCGCTCCGACCATCGAAGCCGAAATGGCTTCCATCAAACACAAAAGCGGCCGCGCTGCCATCGAGTCGCGCCAGAGTCATGCGTGTGCGCAGCGTAAAATCGCCTTCGCCTAAACCTTGTCTTGCATACAAAAATCTGCCTGTTCCCTCAGCGCTCCATCCCGATTGATCTTGCTCCCATGCGTTTCCTACGATGGTGGATTGCTTGGTTTTGCCATCGAGCACCGAAATCGGCGCGGCATCGGTTCGCAACATCGCGCAAGCAATGCACGCGAACACAAATCTAGCAAAAGAAACTGTATGAGACATAAGGTCAGATACCCAAGAAAAGCATTCGATCTTTCATGCGCACCAGTCTCCTAAAAAATGACGCGACAGGAGGTGTCAAACCTCTCCTGCCGCGCTTGGGCCATGAATCGAACCCCAAATTACTTCTTCTCACATGCACAACGCCACTCGGGTTGTTTGCAGGGATCACAAACAGTTGTGTTGTAGTGCAAACGAGCCGTGATGGGCTTTGCAGATCCATCGAGTTTGAATTGGAAAATGATCCATTCTCCCGCTTTTGGAGCAGGAATCACAAATCCATCTTTGGTTTTTTCTACGGCGAGAACAGCGGGTTTCTCACGCGTTCCAGCGGTAGCATTAAGCTCTTGGTCTTTTACCTCCACGAGTTTCATGTCCTTATCCAGCACTGCGATTTCCACTTTGCCATCGGCTTCTGTGACTTCGCCGTGCATGGTTTCATTGGTGCTGAATTCGAGAATCCGACCTTTGTTTGGTCCGAGTTCGATGTCGCCGTGTGCCATGGCATTTCCGGTGAAAAGGCCGATTGCTAGGGCGATGCTTGTTACGATTTTATGGGTCATCTTGTTTCTTTGGTTGGTTGTATGTTTTGTTAGAGTGCTGCAGGTGCATCCCGCAGCAAAGATTGTTGCGCGGCTTTTCTTCCGATGAGGAAAAAGACCGCAGGTGTGACGACAAGGTCGAGCAAGGTGGAAGAGAGCAAGCCGCCGACGATGGCGACGGCGACAGGATGCAAAATCTCGGTGCCGGGTTCGCCGGGCGAAAGCACTAAGGGCACTAGCGCGATGCCGGCGGAAAGTGCGGTCATCAACACCGGCACCAAGCGTTCGAGCGTGCCGCGATAGATCAGCGCAACGCCGAAATCGAGTCCCTCATGGCGCATCAAGTGCAGGTAATGCGAGATCATCATAATACCATTGCGCGCCGCAACACCGCCGACTGCGATGAAGCCGACGAGCGTTGCAATGCTGATGTTATCGATGCGCCACCATGTCATCGCCAGCGCTCCCGCGAGGGCTAACGGAATATTCAGCATCACCTGAAGTGCGAGCGACATGCTGCGGAAATAACTCGTGAGCAGCACGGCGATCACCACAACGACGATGGCAAAAAGACCGAGGATTCGCTTCGATGCTTCTTGTCGTGCAAGGTATTCGCCTTCGAAGCGCAGGCTATATCCTTCGGGCAACTTCACTTCACTTGCCACCTTGCGTTGCCATTCCTCGACCATGCGCGCAAGATCGCGTTCGCCGGTGTTGGCTCCGATGACTAAACGGCGAATGCCATTTTCGCGATTGATCACGTTAGGGCCATTCACTTCGTGAACTTCGGCGACAAGTGATAAGGGTAACGCATCACCATGGTCGGTGAAAAGTGTGAGATCGGCAAGCTGATCAGGCCATGTGCGTTGGCTTTCGGGCAATCGCATGACAAGATCCACTGCCATTTCACCTTCGCGCAGTTCACTCAATGTCGTGCCGGCGAGCAGTTGGGAAACCTGCTGATTGATCGCTCCGGGGCTGATGCCATGACGTCGAGCCTGCTCGCGATTCGGCACGATGCGCACTTGGGGAATCGCAACTTGCGCTTCAATGTTGACATCGGTGAGTCCAGGAACTTCTTTGCCAAGCTCTTGCACTTTTTGTCCAAGCCGCCGTAGTTCCTGCAAATCGGGACCGTAAATTTTCACTGCGATTTTTGCCGAAACACCACTGAGCATGTGACTGAGTCGATGGCCAATGGGTTGACCCACATTCACAAAGGTGCCGGGGATCGTTTTGAGTCGTTCGCGGATATCGCTGAAAACTTCGTCGTGCGGACGACCATCGGGATGGAACTCCACATCAAATTCATTTACGGAAACTGGCATGACATGATCATCGCGTTCAGCGCGACCTGCTCGCCGACCGACCGATTTCACTTCGGGAATTTCTAACAAAAGTCGAACCGCCTCGCGACCCACCGCGTTCGATTGCTGCAACGAGGTGCCTGGTGCGCTGGCAAAAGAAATCGTCGCACTGCCTTCGTTGAAAACAGGCAAAAATTCCTTGCCCATGCCGGGGTAGAGCATTGCCGCAGCCGCGACTAACAGAATGGCAATGGCAATCACTGCGTGTGGCACATTGACGGCGATGCGTAAGAAAGTAGCACTCACTAATCGTTTCAGCGCACGCACCAAGAATCCATCGCGATGCTCACCACCTTGGCGTGGATGCAGCAAGTAGGAGCAGAGCACGGGAATCACCGTCAATGAAACCACAAAGGATGCCGCCATGCTCACCATTGTCGCAATCGCGATCGGATGAAACAATCGACCTTCTAGACCTGTTAGGCCCAACAGTGGCACAAAAACTAACAGAATGAGAATCGTCGCATACAATATACTCGACCGCACTTCGGCAGAGGCGCTGGCGATTACTTGCAAGCGCGGTAGCGGTTCGGCGAGTCGAGCGTTTTCACGCAATCGACGGAAGACGTTTTCGACATCGACGATCGCATCATCCACCACCATGCCAATGGCCACAGCGATGCCGCCTAGCGTCATGCTATTGACGCCCACACCCGCAAAGGAAAACACCAATAGCGTGATCGCGAAGGATAGAGGAATCGCGGTGAGCGTGATCAGCGTGGTGCGTAGATTTAACAAAAACAGCAGCAGCACCAGAGTTACCATGATCGCACCATCGCGGATCGCGAGCTT
Source organism: Verrucomicrobiia bacterium (assembly GCA_947460915.1). Taxonomy (GTDB): domain Bacteria; phylum Verrucomicrobiota; class Verrucomicrobiia; order Verrucomicrobiales; family Akkermansiaceae; genus UBA956. The sequence goes on along the minus strand of CANHKJ010000158.1, from coordinate 3,181 downwards.
GAGATTGCCAATGGCATGTGAGATGAAATCACCTTGTCGGAATAAAATCTCGGCTTCCACTCCTGGTGGCATCGAGGTTTTCATTTCTGCGAGTGCATTTTCGATCTCTTGCGTCAGACGAAGCGTATCGAACCCAGGGGATTTATCGATGCTCATGATAACGCCCGCGCTCTCCTCCTTATCACCGGGGAATCCCATGGCGGCATCACCGCGCATCGGTTGAATGCCAATTTTGATTTCTGCGACCTCACCAATGCTGATCGTGCGATTGCCAACCGTTTTCACGGGTGCTGCAGCGAGGTCCGCGGGATCGGTGGTCATCGCCAAATTGCGCACCATGATTTCGCGTGGTCCTGCTTGCAAGTAGCCGCTGGTATCATTGCCTGCGGCCAAACGCAGCGCCTTTTCGAGTTCCTCGATGCTTACACCTGCGGCCCGCATTTTCAGCAAATCGGGCTCAGCATGAAGCTGTTTCACACCGCCGCCGATCGTCAAAACTTCGGCAATGCCGCGAATGCTCTGCAAGCGTTTTGCCAAAACACCATCAGCATAGGTGCGCAAATCGCGCGGCGCAAGTGTGCCATCTTTGTTGCGCAATCCGACTAACAGAATTTCGCCCATCAAGGAAGAAACTGGAGTCAGTCCTCGATTCGCGCCCGCTGGCAACTGCACGGTCGAAAGGCGCTCCTGCACCATTTGTCGAGCCTTGTAAATGTCTGTGCCCCAATCAAATTCGACGAAAACGAGCGATAGACCGACATCAGAATTCGAGCGCAAGCGATCCAATCCACCCACGCCAAGCAGCGCGTTTTCGAGTGGTCGGGTCACGAGTAATTCGACTTCTTCGGGCGCTAAACCTGGCACTTCCGTAAGAACGGTGACCGTCGGTTTTGTCATGTCGGGCAGGACTTCAACGGGCAATTGTGTGGCCACCCGTGCGCCGAGAACGATCAACAGCAACGCCAGCGCTACAACCAGCGCGCGATTTTGCAGAGACCAACGTATGAGAAAATTCAGCATAACAATCAGGCGTTGTGAGGTTTGCGCAGCACCGTGGTGGCGAGGATCAGCAGGATGAACAAGATCGCGCAAGCTGCTGCGAGAAACCATACGAGAGGCGATGCGTGAGAGCCTTCGGCATGATCGTGGTCATGGTCATGACCTCCGGCAGCGATCTGCTCTTTGGTCATTTCCGTTCCATCTTCGTTGTGCGGATGTCCGTGCGCAGCATCGAGTGCTTCTTTCAGAGAAACACTGCCTTTGCCCGCGAACGATAATGCATACGAACCACGCGTGACGACTTCATCGCCGGGGAATAGACCGCTAAGAATTTCTACACGTTGCGCGTTGATTTCACCAATCGAGACAGGCGCTTTGACGAAGGCATGTTTGAGTTCGTAATCACGAATGAAAACAAAGCGCGCCATGCCATCGCCTTGCAGAGCATCGCGTGGAATGCTCATCACATTCGCGCGTTTGTTGAGAAGAATCGAAAACTCCGCTTTCATGCCTGGACGCAATTGGTTGTCGGGATTTTTCAAGGAAAACACCACACCCGCGCTGTTGCTGTCAGCGTGTTCTTTTTCACTGCGGCTCGATAGATTTTGTCCCAAGGCACAACTCGGATCAGGGCAGGGACAGGGAGTGAATTTCAGCAAGGTAGCGATGAGTTTATCATTCGGACGCAAGGGCAAGTGCAGATCGGCTTGCGTGCCTTGCACGATTTCACCTGCGCGTTGTTGGGGCACGGTGGCGACGGCATACATGGTGCTCAGATCGGCGATTTCACAGAGCACATCATCGGGTTCCACAGGTGATCCGAGCACGGCATTGACTGCGAGAATCGTGCCGCTGGCAGGGGCTTTCAGCCACACACTGGGTGGTGGATCTCCAGGTTGCCGGCTCTCTAACAAAACGAGGTCCGCGCCTTTTTCGACATACGTGCCGATGGCGAGATTGGTCTCGATGATCCGACCGGGAATGCGACTGCTCAGCACCGATCGTTTCTCGGGCATGGCTTCGAGTTGGCCAAGGGCGCTGAGTGTTTTTACAAACTCACCTTCCTCCGCGGCCACGGTTTCGATGCGCAGGTTTTTCTCGGCGACGGCATCCAGCACGACACGCTCCGCAGCCAGTGCGGGCAACAACAGTGATAGGGAAACAAAAAAGAATTTCATGAAGTGAAAAAGTGTTAGGGTTGTGCGGCGACTGATGCTTCATAGCGAATGCGTGCGAGGTGATACTCGCGACGCGCATCGATCTGTGACAGGGCGAGTTCGCGCCATTGCGCTCTTGCGCGAATGATGCTGGGCAAATCTCCTTGGCCCGCTTGATATGATTTTTCTGCTAGGGATAATTGCTCGCGCGCCAATGGCATTAAGTCCTTTTCCAGTTGTTGATCGAGCAATTTCCACTGCTGCATTTCTGCCGTTGCGGTGGCGGCTTGATTTTGTGCTTCGGCGACAAGCGCGCGCACTTCTTGCTGACGGCGTTCGATCTTCGCTTTTGTTTCGCGAATGCGGCCAGAGTTGTCATTGCCAAAGGGCAGGGGAATGCTGAGTTGGAAACCAAAGGTGACATCGCGATCGTAACCGTTCGGGGCATCCTCGGCACGACTGTGGCTGAGAAAAACACCCGCTTCTAGGTCATCGTAGCGATCGACCACCGCATGCTTCCACTCGGCCCGTGCGGCTTCGACTTTGCTCATCGAACTCTGGTAGTCGGCCCGTTGTTTGATGTTGCCTTGCGCGGGTTGTTGGATGGCTGGCAATTCGCCACTCAACACAATTGCTTCATTCGCACGCATGCCTAACAATTCCTTGAGTTCGCCAAAGGCAACCTGCTCCGCGGCATCGAGTTGTCGCTGATCGATCAACAATCGTGCGGCATCGAGTTTGGCCTGCGCCGCGTCCAATGGCGAGGCTTCAGCTCGCTGTTGTTGCGCGCTCATTTTCTCGGCAAACTCCGTGGCTTCCAGTTGCTGTTTTTCTAACAAGCTGCGACGACTTTTCAGCGCCAAGGCTTGAAAAAATGCCAATCGAGCCTGTTGCACGAGCGATTGCTCGACGCGTCGCACTTCTTTTTCTGCGGCATCCACCTCTGCCTTGCCGCTGGATTTTTCCAAGGCCAAACGCTGTGTTACCGGGAACGAACGCGAGACGCCAACGCGGAGTTCACGTTC
>CANHKJ010000157.1 GCA_947460915.1 Verrucomicrobiia bacterium | reverse complement strand
TTTTTCGCTTCGTCAGCTTGTCCGAGGTTGAATTTCCCCTCGGCCCCATAAAGCCTCCGCCTCACCTCGTCTCCTTGCTGAGCTTCCTCTTCAGGAATGGCAGCGCTCGCTGGAATCGGATCAGTAATCACTTCAGCAGTTTTCTCACCACCTCCCCCTCCAACCATTTGATCGATCTGTTTCCCCGCCATGACACTACCGGTAATGTCACCCTCACTCTTACTATACCATTTGTCAGTCGCCGTGACGATAGCTCGAGCTGCTGCTGGAGCACTGGCTGCCGCAGGCTTCGGCACGCTGCCACTTTCATTCTTGGTCATCACTTGATTATCACGATCTGACAATGCCGCAAGTTGATCTTCACTCTTCTGAAACGCCAACGATGCTCCCGGGGCGACAGGTGCATCCAATGGCACGGCCATGCGTTTTGCAACGGTCTGGCGTTCTTTTTTACCACTCCAGCCATCGCCAAAGTCATCTCCATTGCCCATTTCTACCGACGGTGCCATGGGCGCATTCATCTGTGCTGGCATCTCTCGGGAATAGGACGCGACCTCTGGTGACATCGAAGCTTTTCCGCCGACTTTACCAAAAATCCCCAGAAAAGCTGTATAAGCGACGGACAAAATTACCATCCACAAGGCCGCGAATTTTGCCAACTGCGGCCACCAACGTTTTTTCCGCGTTTGTTGTTTCGCGTCAACTACTACATCCTTCGTACCAAGAATGCCATCTAGGGCAGCGCGGCGCTGATCGGAAAGTTTCCATGTGGAGTCAGCCGAAGGTTGCACAGCTTGGCCTAGCAGACCATGCAACGCGAGCATGCGACGTTGATAGACGCGCCACTCCGGATGCGTCTCGCACCATGATTCCAGTTCGGCAGCCTCAAATGCGGAGGCCTGCCCGAGAACCCAGGCGACAATGCGCGCTTCCATGGCGTCATCGCCCACAGGGTTCAGTGTTGTTTGATCTTCGTTCATAGATTTATCCAGTAAAAATGTTTGTTGTTATCCTTCTGCTCCTTCCACACCCATGCGCCGCAGCGAATCGGCGAGGTTTTTGAGCAAGTGATGCAATTTGTAGCCAACGTTGCTCACTGTCAGTCCGGTGCGTTTGCTGATGTCCTCGTAGCTCATCTGGCGTTGATACTTGAGGTCGATAATGTTGCGATCTTCATCGTGCATGTCCGCCATTAGCATGCGTAACACGCCGACGGCTTCCATTTTCCCGAGGACCTCAGATGCCATCGGCGATTCGCTCTGCCACTCCTCGCCATCTTGCATCGGACTTTCCTTGCGGTGATCGCGAATGTGATTGAGCGCCAGATTGCGAATCGATCGATACAACCAAGCCAGAGGGTTCTGCACCTCGTCCCAGTGTTCATGGAGTCGCAAAAATGCCTCTTGCACGATGTCTTCGGCCGTCTCGCGTTGACCGCAAATGCCATAGGCAAAACGCAGCAGCGCCGATTCCTCGGAATCGAAAATGTCTCGGATGCTCGGCTTGTTCTCAGTCATCGTGTCGGAGGATCTCAGAGCTTCTGCGGCTGACCGGAGAGTGGAGAACCGTGTGTTGCTTGCATTTTCCATGATCGTTGCGTGGTTGCATTCATGCCTTCATAGGAAAAGACACACCCACGAAAGAAACCTTAGAAAATTTTTCCAAAAATCGCAATCGAAAGGAAAAAAATCGAATTCCGAACCAATAACCTCTATATTTATCAAAGTTATTTCCTTCTTAGTATTCTAGACGCCCTAATGATTTTTTGCAAATTTCTCCTATTTTTTTGAACAATTGCGTAAACCCACTGTCAAACTTGATGAAATGCGACACTTCATTGTCGTTTTCATCTAAGGGTGCAAAAAACCAAACCATGATCGGCGTGCCCTCCAGCAGGCAGATCGCCGACCGAAGAGCGTGGTTGTGCTCTTCGGCTTTTTTTTTCGCAAAAACCGCACATTTCACGATCAATTATGATTGCGATAAATCATTTCGCAGGATTTACTTGCGTGCGCACCGCCGAACGGTGCATTATACCTAGATCCGATCATGATTGAAAATCTTCGCAAGTACCCCGGTGTCATCATTGCCGCTCTCGTCGCCGTATTCATCGGCTTCCTGCTGATGGACTCGCAACAATATTTCCGCAACGGTGGCGGCGGGTCCAAAGTCATCACTGTTGATAACGTTAGCTATGATGAGAGCGAATTCAACAAACTGGGCCCAGCATCGCGAGCTCTTACCCAGCAACTCAGCTCGTATCAAGCGATGACCATGTATGAATTCTCGATGGCTATGGCTGATAACAAAGCCGCGTCCGAAGATGCATTCGAAAAATCATTTTTCACACGTCGCATCCTGCTGCAACGTGCAGGCAAAGAATTCGGCATCGAGCCGAGCGTGGAAGAGATTCAAACATTCATCCGCGAGCGTTCCGTTTTCGCCGAGACCGACCCAACAGATCCAACCAAAAAATCTTTCAACAAAGAGGGTTACGAAGGCTTCATCCTCAATCGACTGGGCAAGAGCGGCATGTCGGAAAAAGATGTCTATCAGCTCGTCAAAGATGTGCTGACCTACGAGAAACTGAGCGAACTGCTCGCCAGCGGCATTTCCGTAGATCAAGATAAAGTCAAAGCGCTCTATCAAGCCAACCGTCAAAAAATCGGCATCTCCTACGCGAACTTGAAGCTGGAAGAATTTTCGAAAAAACTCGCTCCTACCGAAGAAGAACTCAAGAAGTATTGGGAAGAACGCAAGGACAGTTATAAGACGGAAAATCGCCGCAAGTTCAGCTACGTCGTCGGCACACCGAAATATCCTGCAGGTGCCGAAAAAGCACCCACTCCGCCAACAGCAGAGCCTGGCAAACCCGCTCCAGAGCCATCGGAAGCAGATAAAAAGATCACCGAGCAACGCAAGAAAGCTGAACTCGAAGTAGCTGCTCAAATGGATGACTTGTTCACCCATCTCGACGAAAGCAAAGGCGGCACCTTCGAAGAAGAAGTGAAAAGCCTTGGCTGGGAATTGAAAGTCACCGATTTGTTTTCTTCCACCACCTTGCCAGAGGAGCTCATGAAATTGACTCCTCGCAAAACGGATAAAACCATCGAGCAACTTCTCTTCAGTCTCAAAGTCACCAGCGATCCACTCTCAAAGTTCACCAACTATCTCGCCATCGGTGAGGCAGATTGGTTTGTCGCTCGCCTCGATGCCGAGGAAGAATCCCGCGTGAAAACCTACGAGGAGGCCAAAGATGAAGTGCGCAAGCAATGGCTTGAAGAAAAAGGCCGTGAGGAAATGAAAAAAGCCGCAGACGAAGCGCACAAGAAGATCAAAGAGGCACTTGCCGCTAAGAAATCTTTTGCCGATGCCGCCAAAGAATCAGGTCTCTCCGCGATCACCATCGATCCTTTTGGAAATGGGGAAAATCCCGCTGGTCACCCCGATGCTCAGGCTCTCTTTACCGCGGCACAATACGCCACTCCCGGTGAACTGACCGAAGTTGTGACCACTACCGATGGTTCCGCTATCGCCGTTGTCGACAAGCGCGAAATCGTCAAGGACCCGAACTTTGACAGCATGCTGAGCGGTGGTGTTGACCAAACCAAACGCAGCATCCGCATCCAGGCTTTCCAAGCTTGGATCAACGAGCGCTACGAACTGGCGAAAATCCAGTAATCATCCGGCTCACGCCACCCGATCATGGAACAGCGCGACGCTTTGTTTGACGATGCCAACGGCCACCTGGCACTTGGAGAAATCAGCGAGGCCGTCGCGATTTATCGTCAATGCGTGGCACTCGATCCTGAATTTTTCGATGGCTGGCATGCACTCGGCATGAGCCTGCTCAAGCTGGGCGAAACCAAGGAAGCGATTGGCTGTGGACTACAAGCCACCACCTTGAAACCCAACGACCTTCTCGCGTGGACCGCGCTCTCGCAAATGTATGTGCGTGATGGTCAAATCGCAGAAGCAGAGTCAGCAAAGGGCAATGCCCGCATTCTCTCGCTCGGCGGAAAAGTCATGCGTTAAACGTGGCGGAGGCGTCTCGCCTCCCAGCCAGAATCAACCAAAACTACACACTATTTCAAATCGGTGATTGCTCACATATTGGCAACATCGACGTGGAAAATCACAGCCATTTCATCACAAGATTATCAAGATGATCAAGATCTCGAATGATGATGAAATGTGAAATTCAATGAGGCATGGAGGCGAGAGCCTACTTCGCTAAAGCTACGAAGGCCAAGCTGCCTCCGCCACAGTCACGATCTTACTTCGCTGGAATCTCGTTGAGTGTGTAGAACGCTTGTGGATGCCACATTTCAGCTCCGCTGGCAGCTTTGATGTTGCTGAGAGTCAAGTGATGCACGTGACCTTTCACACAACCATCCACCGTCAAGCGCACCTTTAGGCCATCGGGGGAAACTTTGGCTGCAGTGATTTTCGGTGAGGTCTTATCCACCTCGGGGCTGCCGTAGCTCGATTGAAGAATGTAGGTCCATGCTTCCATCTTGTAGTTTGCGAGATCGGCCGCTGCTTTGGCATCCACAGGCTCAGTGAAGGTCAACTCGAAACCATCGGGTTTGGCAAACATGGTCAACATCTCGAACGGAGTTTTGCCCGTCCACTTGACTCGCTCAAAGGTAAATGGCTTCGAACCGCGCGAAGCCCAACCGCGATTGGAACCACCGCTGAACATGATGCCGCTTGGGTCAAGTCGCAGAGGGATGAGACCTGCTTCAAATCCTTCGAGGAAATGAAACACCGCACCTTGGTAGATGCCATTGACTTCCTCCAAGCACACGCGCTGAACTTGGGAGTGACATTGCTCTGCCACGTAGAGTTGATCAGCCCATGGCCCAAATTTGCCCTTGGTCGTATCGCAGACAATTCCTGTGGGAGATTGGCCCACTTTACCATGAGGCAGAACCACGGCGGGAGGAATAAATGTAGGAAACTTCGCACGCTCAGTCTCGACGCGAGATCCTGATACGGGCTCTGGCGGCGCAGGGAGATTGGCGAGTTTGTGATACTTATTGCCTGTAGGGTTTCCTTGAAACGATCCAGGCTTGAGCCATTTGACGGAAGATGAACCATTCCACAAGCCTTGGTTGTCGCAGTAAAACACATCGCCTTTGGCATTAAAGCCCATGCCGCCCGGAGAACGAATGCCGGAGCACGTTGGGATCATTTTTCCCTCGGGAGTCACGCGCACGGCCCAACCCCGCCAGTCGGAATTCGCCGCACCAGAACCAGTGAGGCAAAGTGTTATCCAGATGTTGCCTTCTTTGTCCGGCTCGGTCCCAAAGGCGTATTCGTGGTAATCGCCATTGATGCCCCAATCATCACAAATCGTTTCAAAGGTGTCAGCCACACCATCGCCGTCCGAATCCTTGATGCGCGAAACCTCGGGCCGCTGTGTCATCCACAACCAACCATCTTTCCAGAACATGCCGAACGGCTCGTGTTGGCCTTGGGCGAATTTTTTCCACGTCACTTTGCTGAGGTCATCACCATAGGCGCCCTCACAAATCCAAATGTCACCGCGTCGAGTTGCCACCGCGACTTTTTGTTCGGGCAATAGTGCCACCGAGCCGATTTCCATAATCTCACCCGGAGGCAAGGGAATTTCTTGGCGTTGATAAAAGTCAGATTGCTGAGGAGCGGCGAAGGCTGCAAGAGCGGTCGAAAGGTAGAGAGAAAAGAATTTCATGAAAAATTGTTAGGTGTGGGATTATTGCCAGGTGTAGCGGATGGTGATCGCGCTGTTTTTCAAGTCGAGAATGGCGTGACCTGCCACATAGCGCACGGCACCGCCTTCAACTTCGACTTTGACTTTACCAGCTATGAACGATTGAGGCGTCGGTGCCTGCAAATCATGCTCACTCAATAGCAACAAACTGACAGGCTTGGCTGCCTCACCGGATGGTTTGATCGTTCGGACCAAAGCGGGCGTAGGGACTGAAACAACCGCATAGGAGTCCAGAAAACGCTGATTGCCGATTTGCACCGAAAATGTCGGATTGCCCTTGGCATCGAGTTTGTAGCCGCGGAAATTCGGCGCGGCGGCCGTGGTTGCCGGCCAAGCAGTGCCCGCTTCTTCGGTGAATGCGTAGGCCAATTTGTTGCTGATATGCGCGACATCATCACCCGCTGGCGGTTCATAACCAACTCCGCGGTCAGTCCAGTGATGCCCGGCATCGATGAATGTACCTGTCCACAAGAGCTCTGGCGCGAGCCGATCTGCGCTGTATGCGATGTTGATTTCTCCGGGAAAACCGAACCCAATGCCGCGGGCTGATGTTCCCTGAATGAAATTGCGATACATCACCGCGCGATCCGCCGCAGGGGCCAACATGATTTCGGGCCAAGTTTTCGACTGAGCATTGCCCTTGTCCTTGCTGAACCATTTGATGCCATTGGAGCCCTGTTGTTTCATGCCCACGCTGAGCGCCTCTTGGCCTGCAAACTCAAAGTATTCCACGCGAAACTTATGCATGCCCTTTTTCAATGAAACCGATTTTTTAACAAGTCGGCCAGCAGGGCCAATCGCTTTGATTTCACAAATTAACTGACCATCAATGAACAAACGTGACCCATCATCGGAATCCAGATAAAATTCATGCTTGCCATCAGGGGTGTAAATTTCGCCTTCCCACATCATCGCAAATCCATCGGTCTTGGCATAGGAACTATAGTCAACCAAGCCAAGAGGTTCCTCTTCCACGGCATCGGGTTTGAGCTTAGAAAAATCAGGCATCGATTGAAAGCTGCCCTTGTAATAATAGGAAATCAATTTTTCCACGGGCGGCTTGGCATTTTCTAACGGATGGAGCTTGAGAAGCTCCTCAGCAGTCCAATGCTCTTTGCGTGCAGCCGTTGCAGCGCGCGTAGCTTTTACTTGATCAGCAGAAACTGCCGTGGCTTTGTTGCCCCATGATGCTCGCACATGAGTCAAAATCGCAGCGATTTGATCATCGGGGAGCGCAGCACCTTGCGGTGGCATTTCGAGGTTGTAGGTCTTGCCTTTCACTTCGACAGGTCCATG
>CANHKJ010000156.1 GCA_947460915.1 Verrucomicrobiia bacterium | reverse complement strand
GTAGGCGGTAAGGGCGATGGCATTACCGCGATCGATCAAGATCAGTTCGGCGACAACAATGGCATCCGCATCGAGTATCGCTACACCGCAGATTCGACGGGAGCCTTAAAGGTGACGAGTTCGGAAATTCAAAACGCGGGTCAGGCTGCTGCCATGCATATTTATGCGATGAGCAATCGCGAAGCTGATCCATTGGTATCAATTCCACCAACGATCACCTTGCAGCCTACAGGAGCCAAACTCGCTATTGGCAGTGATTACACACTCAACGTAGGAGCTGTGGGAAGTTCCACGATCACGTATCAGTGGAAGTTGAACGGGAATGATGTCTCTGGCGCTACCAACCCTACTTTAGTTATCGAAGACATCGACTACGTCGAGGGCGGGGTTTACACCTGCGTGATTGCCAATGGATTTGGTTCGCTCACCAGCAATTCCGCTACATTGCAGGTGTTAGACAATGTGCCAGGCCTTTACAACACAGGTGTGGATGTTGACAAGCAACCGCTTGCTGCTGGTGCTACCGATCCTCATTATACCTTGCTCGTAAACCCTGATAATACGAGCTCTACACTCGCTCTGGTGCAATCGGGCAATCCAGGCCCTTGGAATCCTAACTCTGCTACTTCGTTGTGGATTGGACCCCGCACGAACACGGGCGGTGCGGCAGGACAATCTGCAGACGCGGGTGAAGGATTGGGCACATATGTTTACCGCACAAGAATCGATCTGACAAATTTCGATCTCTCCACGGTGACCATCCGCGGCAAATGGGCGAGCGACAACGAAACCATCGCCATCCGCGTCAATGGCACAGCCGTCACTGGTATTGATTACCTAGGCGCGAATACCTATGGCACGCTGAAAAGTTTCACTCTCGATTCTGTCATTGCTCCTACACTCACAGGTGGCATCAATACCATTGATTTTGTGGTCCAGAATGCCGATCCTGTGACAGGATTCACAGGTTTGAGAATTCAGGATTTTGAAGCCGTTGGATTTATCGCTCCGAACACCGCGCCACACATTGCGGTGCAACCCGTGAGTGTAGTCGCAGCCCACAATCAAAATGCTAAGTTCGCGGTTGCAGCGAGTGGTTCTGCGACGCTTACATATCAATGGTACTTTAATGGTGAGCCATTGTCGGGAGAAACGGAACCTGTGTTGATTGTGCCTGCGGCTGATCCGATTGTGGCGGGTAACTACAAAGTGCGTGTCAGCAATAGCACCGGATTTGTTGATAGTAATGTCGTAGCATTGAGCATTCCCAATACTGCGCCCGTGGTAGTGGAAGATCTCGCCGAGACCAATGAGGACACACCATTGTTGCTGAGCGTGCTGACCCTTTTGTACAACGATACTGATGCCAATCTCGATCTGATCGAGTTCAGCAGTGTCGCGGCAACGAGTGTACAAGGAGGTGCTGTTTCCGAAGTGGACGGCACGATCACTTACACGCCACCTGCAAATTTCCATGGACTCGATGCCATCAGCTATACCATCAATGATGGCATTTGGGGTGGAACTCACACGGGCTCAGTCGTCATCACCGTGAATCCCGTAGCAGATCTTCCTCCTAGCGCTCTGACTCTGACCTTGTCTGGAGGAGTTCTTTCAGGCAGCTTTACAGGCAATCCGGGCACGAGCTATTCAATTGAGAGATCCACCACGCTTCAAGCCGGTGATTGGGAGGTGATTTCTACCGCCGTTGCGCCGCTTTCGGGGATTGTTCCTGTGACGGATAATTCGCCACCGCCGAACCGCGCCTTCTATCGCATCGTTTATCCCGAATAATTGTCGCGGATCATTCATTGTTAACATCAAGCCCCGCCGATGTGTTAAGCATTGGCGGGGCTTTTTTTATGAAATGAGATAGTCAGCGTTTCAGGTGTGCGCCTCGCCTATGCATGATGATTTGGCTTGCACATCGGTCTAAGCTCACCTAAGAACATCCCTCGATGAGCACATCCATGCACCTTTACGAACGACTCGGGTTATTTTCCACCGGAGTGGCATTGGGCGTGTTTCTGCTGTTGTTGCATGTGGTGATGTTAGTCAAGGCCCCCGCCGTGCAGCAGTTTTTGGTGAAATTTCCACGCAACCAGAAAATTGGCCAAGTGATTCTTGGCATTGGTATGGCTTGGTTTTGGCTATTGATCGCTCCCGAAGGCAAGGGCTGGATCAGTTTTTTGGCGATGGACATGACGGAATTCAATGCGGTGAAGCCGATTTTGCGTCTCCTTTTGCCGGTGATTTTCGTTTTGGTGGCGATGTCGATTCGTGAGTTTTTGTCGGTGCGTGCTTTGGGGTTGTTGGGACTATTGGTGGCGCAGCCTTTGCTGGATGCGGCCTTTTTGAAAGATCCGATGAGCCGATTGCTAATTCCGTTTTGGACCTACGGACTTGTCATCGCGTCACTCTTTTTCGTAGGCATGCCCTATCTTTTCCGTGATGCCGTGACTTGGGCGACTGCGACTGCTGGTCGGTGGAAGGCGCTTAGCATCGCGGGAGCACTCTACGGGGTGATTTTAATCGTCTGCGCCTTTGCATTTTGGCGTTGAGATTTGTGATACAAGAAATAGTAATAAAAATAAGAATCATTCTTGCTTTCTGAAAAAGTTGGGCTAGTTTTCGCCACCCAACATGGTCAGCAACACCGATAATACTCCAGAGCACGATGATTTCCCAGCGGAAATCAATGGTCTGCGCATGACCCGTCAGCGCCGCGAAGTCTACAAGTCCCTCGTAGAAAATCGCGTCCACCCGACGGCCCAGGATCTTTTCCTCGCAGTGAAATATCGGTTGCCACAAATTTCTCTCGCCACGGTCTACAATTGCCTCGAGGCCCTAACTCAGCACGGCATCATCCGTCAGGTGCATTTCGATCGCGAATCCTGCCGCTATTGCCCGAATCTTCACGAGCACGGTCATTTTCACGACCAAAAAACCGGCGTCATTCACGATGTGACGTTCAAGCCGGGCGTAAAGCTGGAAGATTTCCTCGATCTGCCTCCAGGCACTTCTGTCTCGAACATCGAACTCACTCTCCGCGGCACCATTTCACCACAATCCTAACATTTTCCCACCAATCATCATGTCCCTACTCATCGAAAATCTGCACGCCACTCTCGAAGACGGAACCCCGATCCTCAACGGAGTGAATCTTGAAATCCCCACCGGCGAAGTCCATGCCATCATGGGGCCCAACGGCTCGGGCAAATCGACACTTTCCAAAGTGATCTCTGGCCACGAAAGCTACATCGTCACAGGTGGCTCGGTCACCTTGGATGGCGTCGATATTCTTGAAATGGACATCGATCAACGCTCGCGCGCTGGTGTGTTTCTTGCCTTCCAATATCCAGCAGAAGTTCCGGGTGTATCGAATGCCAACTTCATCCGCGCAGCTCTGCAAGCCCGCTTACCGAAAGGCCAAGACATTGATGCCGTGGCTTATTACAAGAATCTCTACGCAAAAATGGACTTGCTCGAGATGGATCGCAAATTCACCGCTCGCTCGGTGAATGAAGGCTTTTCGGGTGGTGAGAAAAAGCGCAACGAGATCCTGCAATTGATGATGCTTGAGCCAAAGTACTCGATCCTCGATGAGACCGACTCTGGCCTCGACATTGATGCCTTGAAAATCGTCGCCAAAGGCGTGAATGCGATGCGTTCCGCCGATCGCGGATTCCTCCTTATCACGCACTACCAACGCTTGCTCGACTACATCGCACCCGATTACGTGCACGTGATGTCTGCCGGTCAGATCGTCCGCTCTGGCGGTCCTGAGCTTGCACTAGAGCTCGAAGAAACTGGCTACGATTTCCTCAAGGAACTTGCCACAGCGTAATGTCCTTTTGCTCGTTTTGACTTTCACTTACATCTCACCACAACACTTTTATGTCCCTCGATTACATTCCTGAAACGCTCGACTCGGAAACCGCCGAAGCCGTGAACATCGACCGTACGATCGGCGATTTCACCTTTCCTGAGCGCAATAAATTTGATGCGGGCCGTGGCCTAACGGAAAAAACGGTGGACTACATTTGCGATGTCAAAAATGATCCGCAGTGGGTGCGTGAATTCCGTCATCGTGCCTTGAAAGTGTTCCGTGATAAACCGATGCCGACCAATTGGGCAACGGAAGACCTGAACAACATTGACTTCGATCAGATTCGCTATTATTTGTCCGATGGGGAAAAACCGAAGCGTTCCTGGGATGATGTGCCTGCCGATGTGTTAGAGACCTTTGAGCGTCTCGGCATTCCGCAACAAGAGCGTGCCTTTCTCGCCGGTGTGGAGGCACAATTCGACTCCGAGGCCGCGTATTCAAACGTCAAAGAAGAACTCACCAAACAAGGCGTGATTTTTGTCAACTCCACCGAGGGACTCAAGGAGCACGAGGAAATTTTCCGCCCTTGGTTCGGCAAGGTGATTCCTACGGGCGACAACAAATTCTCCGCACTGAACTCTGCTGTGTTTTCGGGTGGTTCGTTCATCTACATTCCCAAAGGCGTGAAGCTGAAGCAACCCCTGCAAGCCTACTTTCGCATCAATTCGGAATCGTTTGGCCAGTTCGAGCGTACACTCATCATCGCTGATGAAGGCGCTGAGGTGATGTACATGGAAGGTTGCACCGCACCGAAATTCGAGACCGCTACCTTGCACTCCGCTGTTGTCGAACTCGTAGCTCTCAAGGGTGCAAAAATCCAATACGTGACCGTGCAAAACTGGTCGTCGAATGTTTTCAACCTCGTCACCAAACGCGGCCTCGCGATGGAAGATGCCGAGGTCCGCTGGATCGACTGCAACATTGGTTCGCGTCTCACCATGAAATACCCAGGCGTTGTGATGAAAGGTCGTCGTGCCCGCGGCGAAGTGATTTCGATCGCTCTTGCCAATACAGGTCAGCACCAAGATACGGGTGCGAAAATGATCCACGCCGCTGACGAAACTACTAGTAACGTAGTATCTAAATCGATTTCCGTCGGCACAGGTCGTTCGACCTATCGTGGCCAAGTGCACATTCCCAAGCACCTCAAAGGTTGCAAAAACAACACCGAGTGTGATGCCTTGTTGATCAACTCAAAATCACGCACGGATACCTACCCGGCGATCACTGTGAAAGGCAATCAACACGCGACTCAGCACGAGGCCAGCGTCAGTCAGGTTTCTCAGGAAATGTTGTTCTATATGATGCAACGCGGTATCAGCGAAGGTGCTGCGATGTCCCTTGCTGTGAACGGATTCATCAACGATCTCGTGCGCGAATTCCCGATGGAATACAGCGTAGAACTCAAACGTCTCATCGACCTCGAAATGGAAGGCAGTGTCGGTTAATTATGACGATGCGTGATTCTGACTCTCTCCTGTTTTTGATCATGCCACTCATTCGTAAGCCTTTTCGTTCTCTCATCTAAGATCTGATTATTCTTCTTACATTTTCTTTTTTCCACCATGCCTACCGCGATTTCTCAACCATCGATTCTCACCGAAGCTCCTCGTACCTCTGCCGTGTTTCCCGCTTGGTTTGCACGCACGCAAGAGGCCGCATGGACTTCGTTTCAGCAGACTGCTGCACCCAAACGCGGCGATGAACCATGGCGTTTCTCTTCGCTCAAAGAGCTGGATTTTTCTGCTACCACTCGCGCGGAATTTCTTGGCGAAGCTAGTGAACTGATTCAGCGCTCGAAAGGTCTGGAACAGTTCTCAGCAAAGTTTGTGTTCGTTAACGATGGTTTCGCACTTGCGATCAATCATTTGCCAAAAAGTGTCATCTGCATGCCGCTGGCTGAGGCCTTGTTGTCTCACTCGGAGTTGGTGGAACAATATTTCATGCGCCATCCTGCCACCTTGGGATCGAAAAAATTTACCGATCTGCACACCGCGCATCTGAGCAATGGCATGTTCATTCACGTTCCTGCGGGCGTGGTTGTCGAGCATCCGATCGAGATTTTCCATTGGGTCCAAGGCCAACATCAGGCCACCTTTCCCCATACTCTGATCGTCGCTGGAGAAAAGGCGCAAGTGCGTGTGATCGAAACGTTTCAATCGATCAATGAACGCGATGCTACATGGACGATTGCCGTCAATGATCTGATCGCGGAAAAAGCGGCGAATCTCCAGTATTCCGTCGTTCAGGCGCTCAATACGGAAAGCAAGATCATCTCGGTGAATGCGAGCGAAATTTCGGCTTCGGCTGTCGCAACAAGCTTCCAACTCCACACCGGTGCGGCTTGGGCGCGCAGCGAATCGATCTGCCGATTGCTCGGCGAAGAATCCCGCTCCTACATGTTTGCCGTCTCTGTTCCAAGCCATGATCAGGAATACGATCTGCGCACGTTCCAGCATCACGTTTCTCCCGGTGCGTATTCGGATTTGTTATATAAAAACTCGCTCTACGATGAATCGCGCACGATTTTCTCGGGATTGATCTTCGTTGATGAAGGCGCGCACCGCACCGATGCCTATCAAACTTGCCGCAACTTGTTGATGTCAAATGCCTGCGAAGCAAACTCAATGCCTGGATTGGAAATCAATGCGGATGATGTGAAATGCAGTCACGGCAGCACCAGTTCCCAAATCAGCGAAGAGGAAATTTTCTACCTTCGCGCGCGCGGCATTCATTCTGATACTGCCCGACAACTCATCGCACGCGGATTCTCGATCGAGGTCATCTCCCGTCTCGCTCACGAAGCTTCTGAGACATACATCCTGCGCATGCTTGATGAAAAATTTGCGACTTTGAAATCCTAACGAAAATCGGGAGAAGGGATTTGCAATCCCCTTGGGTTCATCTACCCTTGCCACAGCCATCGCCGTTTGCTAGAGAATTGAGTAGCAACATGAAAACTCTCTTCTCTATCATGGCATTCCTTCCGATGTCCGCTTCCTTTACCGCTGCGGCGAATCCTTTCGGGGTCTTTGATTTCGATCTACGGGGCAAAACACCAGCAGAGCAAATTCATAGCATCGATGGCATCGGCTTCGATGGCATCACGATGTGGATCAACAATGCCGCGGATCTCGCCAAACTTGAGGCATAGCAAAAGGCAAAGCCTGATCTCAAGTTGATTGACGTGCTTGTC
>CANHKJ010000155.1 GCA_947460915.1 Verrucomicrobiia bacterium | reverse complement strand
GGAGCCTCAGAAACGAGAAGTGGCACACCTTGGCGTTGCATGTTCGAGCCCATCAATGCGCGGTTGGCGTCGTCGTGCTCAAGGAAAGGAATCAGACCAGCAGCAACGGAAACCAACTGCTTGGGAGAAACGTCCATGTATTCGACGTCGTTTGGTCCGACCTCGATGAACTCGCCGCCTTTTTCACGAGCGGTGATGCGCTCGTTCTGGAACTTACCGGATTTATCAATCGGGTTGTTTGCCTGAGCGATGTGGAATTTCTCTTCTTGGTCAGCCGAGAGATATTCGATCTCGTTGGTGACTTTGCCACTTTTCACCTTGCGGTAAGGTGTTTCGATGAAACCGAACTCGTTGATGCGAGCGTAGGTACACATCGAGTTGATCAGACCAATGTTCGGACCCTCAGGAGTCTCAATCGGGCACATACGGCCATAGTGAGAAGGATGAACGTCACGAACTTCGAAACCTGCGCGGTCGCGGTTCAGACCACCAGGTCCCAGAGCGGAAAGACGACGTTTGTGCGTCAGCTCTGCAAGCGGGTTGGTTTGGTCCATGAACTGGGAAAGCTGGCTACGACCAAAGAAGTCGCGCACCACGGCACTGAGCGCCTTAGGATTGATCAACTTGGATGGCATCATGCCCTCGATGTTGACATCGAACAAAGTCATACGCTCTTTCACCAGACGCTCCGTACGAGCAAGTCCGATACGGCACTGATTAGCGAGCAATTCGCCGACGGCCCGAACGCGACGTGATCCAAGGTGATCAATATCGTCGATAACACCGTCACCTTTTTTCAGTTTGAGAATGTATTTCACTGCACCGAGGAAGTCCTCGGGAACCATGATTCGAGTATCTCCGGGAACACCAAGATCAAGCTTTTGGTTGATCTTGTAACGACCCACGCGTGTGAGGTCATATTTTTTCGCATCGAAGAACAAGCGCTTGAGAAGTGCTTTCGAGTTCGAAGCGGTTGGTGGATCACCAGGGCGCAATTTGCGGTAGATGTCCTTGAGAGCGGAATCTTCGTCGTGGGCAGGGTCTTTGCGCAGAGATTTGATCAAAATCTCGTCTTCACGAGCATCGATCACTTCCACTTGCTTGTGGCCGAGAGCGATCAACTGGCGAACGATACCAATCGTGAGTGGCTCGTATGCTTTGGCAACAACCAATTCTCCATCCATAATGTCCTCGAAGGGAACTTTGTGTCCAAGCTCATGCTCGTCGAGATTATCGTTGAGTTTGAGTGTTTCAGGAGAATAAAATTCGTTGATGATCTCACGGTCCGTCGAGTAACCCAAAGCGCGCAAGAATGTTGTCGCAAGGAACTTACGACGACGGCGACGACGGTCGAGATAAACGTAAAGCAAGTCGTTGGTATCGAATTGCACTTCCAACCATGAACCACGGTCAGGAATGATACGGAACGAATGAAGCGTTTTGCCATTCAAGTGTTGCGAGGTCTCGAAGCAGATACCAGGAGAACGATGCAACTGAGATACGATTACCCGCTCAGCACCGTTGATGATGAAAGTGCCACGGCGAGTCATCATTGGGAGTTCGCCCATGTAGACACGCTCTTTTTTGCTGCCGGATTCATCTTTCAGGCGGAAGGTCACGTAAAGTGCCGCGCTAAAAGTTTCGCTGTGACGAAGAGAATCGAGTGAAGTAACTTTCGGGTCCTCGATATCGTAGGAGATGAAATCAAGCGTGATTGACTCATCGTAAGATTTGATCGGGAAAACTTCGTTAAAAACAGCTTGCAGACCGGTATTGGAGCGCTCGGAGAGGGGGATCTCTTTTTGCATGAATTCCTCGTAGGAGCGACTCTGCACCTCGATCAGGTTGGGTGGTTCGATAACTTCCTCAAATTTTCCAAAATAGAGACGTTCAGACATAATAATATTCAGTTGGTGGTGCTAGCAAGTTGAGCCCGATCCGTGGAAACGGCTCGGGCGAGGACAGATTCAGGAGATGGTTGGGTAGATCGAGATCGGCGGGAATTGTCGCATGTTGTAAGATAAATGTAACAGAGTGACAACTCTCGCCGGTGTCGGTCAGGGAAATTCCCCGTGGTCGGATACCGACCACGAGGAGAAATCCGATCAGTGGAATTACTTGAGTTCGATTTTTGCGCCTGCTTCTTCGAGCTTCTTCTTGGCAGCTTCGGCAGCGTCTTTGGAGACACCTTCGAGCACCTTGGTAGGAGCGCTTTCGACCAATTTCTTGGCGTCAGCAAGACCGAGGCCAGGAGCAACTTCGCGCACTGCCTTAATGACAGCAATCTTGTTAGCTCCGCCGTCAGTGATCACGACGTCGAATTCAGTTTTCTCTTCTACAGCTTCAGCAGGACCAGCTGGGCCAGCTACTGCAGTTGGAGCAGCGGCGGATACGCCCCATGCTTCTTCCAATTTTTTAACGAGGTCAGCAGCTTCCAAAACGGAAAGTTTGCCGAGTTCTTCAACGATTTTATCTAGGTCAGCCATTGTATTGTGTTTGTGCGGTATCGTCGCACCCAGAAGCATCCGAGCATTTCAGATTGGCAGCCACCAATCCGACGAGGAACCATTGTTCGTGTTCAAGGGACTTTGTTGGAACGCCGCCCCTATCAGTTCAAAGTGTTTCCGAGGAGAATTAATCTTCGGGGTTGAATTTTTTCTTGATGACGCGAGCGATACGAGCAGCAGGCTCGTTGATCGTGCCCAAAAGTTGGGAAAGAACGGACTCGCGAGAAATGATGCTGGAGATTGCTTTCAGCTTGTCGGCATCGAGAATTGTTCCATCGAGAACACCGATTTTCATCGATGGCTTCTTGAATTCTTTCTCGAAGTTGCTGATCGCTTTTGCTGCGGCAAAAATTTCGCTCTGACCGCTAACGAAAGCGGTTTGACCAACGAGACTGTCACCGATATCTGGCAAACCTGCATCGGCCATAGCCTTGCGGAGGTAGCTGTTCTTGGCGACATGGCACTCAGCGCCAGCGGCACTCAAGCGATTGCGGAGCTCAGAGAACTGAGGCACCGTCATTCCGGTGTAATCGATTACGATCACATAAGGAGAATTGTTTACCTGCTCCTGCAATGCGTCGATGATGATTTTCTTATCTGGATTCATATGTGTGTGCGTGGCTAGGTATTAGGCAGTTACTTTGGAGTAAACAGAAGATTCAAGAGGGAGACCAGGCAGCATGGTGGCGGCGATCGTTACGCTGCGCATGTAGTTGCCTTTGGCTGTTGGTGGCTTGGCGCGAACAACGCTGTCGATGAATGCACTAGCATTTTCGGCGATTGCTTCGTTCGAGAAGGAAAGCTTGCCAATGGAAGCCGCGATGTTGCCATTTTTGTCGAGTTTGTAATCGATACGACCAGCTTTGACTTCTTTGATCGCTTTTGCTGTGTCGTCAGTAACAGTTCCAGTTTTAGGGTTTGGCATCAGGCCACGGGGACCAAGAACACGAGCGATCTTACGAACTTCGGTCATGGCGTCTGGAGTAGCGATAGCAACGTCGAAGTCGGTGAATCCGCCTTGCACTTTGGCAATCAGATCTTCGTAACCAACATGGTCGGCGCCAGCTTCGAGAGCTGCTTTTGCGGCGTCACCTTGGGCGAACACAGCAACACGCACGTTACGACCAGTGCCGTGTGGAAGGGCTACCGAGCCACGAACCATTTGGTCACTTTTCCGTGGGTCCACACCGAGGTGAATGGAAACGGTGACAGCTGGGTCAAACTTAGGAGCGGGAAATGATTTAATCGTTTCCACTGCGGCATTGAGACCGTAAGATTTGGTTTTATCAACCAGAGCAACGGCTTTGAGGTATCTTTTACTACGATGTTTCGACATATACTTTTTTTGGTTAGCAGTGATGGCGGATTCCGAATGCGAAACCCTCCTGCATTGTCACCATGGCGAACCGTGGTGACAAAATTCTTACATTCCTTCCACTTCGATGCCCATCTGACGAGCAGTGCCGGCAAGAATGCGAGCGGCAGCTTCTGGGTTCTTGGTGTTAAGGTCGGGCATCTTGCGATTGACCACTTCCATGAGTTTTTCTTTGGTCAATTTTGCTACTTTGATTTTGTGCGGCTCTTTAGAACCGGACGCAATGCCTGCGGCTTTCTTGAGCAAATTGCCAGCTGGTGGCTGCTTGGTCACAAAGCTAAAGGATTTATCCTTATAGACGGTGATTACGACGGGAAGCACGTCACCAGCTTGCGACTGGGTAGCGGCATTGAACTCCTTACAAAACGCCATGATGTTCACGCCGCGCTGACCGAGAGCGGGACCAACGGGTGGTGATGGGTTTGCGGAACCTGCGGGAATTTGAAGTTTGATGAATCCAGTAATTTCTTTAGCCATGACGAGGAATATTTAAGTATTGATTGAAATAGGTGAGGCCGTTACTTGCAGTGATGCGCCGAACGGTGCGGCAGCGTTTCATCAGGCACGCTCGACCTGCCAGAACTCCAAATCCACGGGTGTGGAGCGGCCGAAGATTGTGACTGCGACGCGCAATTTGCCGCGCTCCGCATCAATTTCCTCGACGATGCCGTTTTGGCTTTCAAAGGGACCATCAGCAACACGCACGGTATCACCAACTTCAAAGCTGATTGAGGGACGAACACTGTCCTCCCGCTCACGCATTTGCGCAAGGAGCGCCTCGACTTCGCGAGCACGCATCGGCACAGGACGATCTTTCGTGCCTGCGAAACCGATAACGCCATCCATTTCCTTAAGGAAATACCAAGCCTTATCGATTAATTGATTGGTTTCATCAAACAAGTTCATGTTAACAATGATGTAACCAGGGAAAAACTTGCGACGGGATTCGGTTTTTTTACCTTTACGAACTTCAGAGACAGTCTCCATCGGCACTAAGGCATCAAATACGCAGTCGCTCAATTCTTGCTCGCGTGCTTCACGAATGATGCGCTCACGCACTTTATTTTCCTGACCGGAAAGGACGTGAACGACATACCATTGATTTTTATTTTCAGAGACAGCGGACATGAGAGAATAGGAGAAAGTCAAGCAAGAAAGGGGCGAGCAACCACAAGTAAATTGATGAGTGAGTTGCGCGGGCGGAAATTGTTATCCAGCGAGGTAACTTGTCAAGAAAGAAACGACTTTCATCTGAATTAAATCCCAGAAATTCACGAAACCTGCGAGCAGAATCATAGCAATCAGCACTACCACGGTGGAGTCAACCAATTCTTTGTATTTTTTCAGACCTTTGATCTTCGGATCAGATTCCCAAGGCCAACTGGCTTTTTTGAGTTCTCCAGTTACTTCGCTGATAAATTTGGAAATGTTCACGTGATTATGAGAGTGAGACGATGACAAGTTGAGACATGGTTAGCAATTTAGCTTTCACCTTCCAAGTGGGAAACGCAGTGGCACGGCGGGAGGGACTCGAACCCCCAACACTCGGTTTTGGAGACCGATGCTCTACCAATTGAACTACCGCCGTGTTACGTTACTGCAATGTTTAGCTAAATCGGAGGCACCCAGAGTGATCCAAGTGCCTCCTGACGCGCAGAGCATATCGCGAAAATCGCGATATGCAAAGCAAATCTTTCAAGTTAGTCGATGATGTCAGCCACACGACCAGCACCTACGGTACGACCACCTTCGCGGATCGCGAAGCGCATGGTTTTCTCAAGGGCGATCGGCATGATCAACTCGATGGTCAACTCAACGTTGTCACCAGGCATCACCATTTCCACGCCGTCTGGAAGCTTGATGCTGCCAGTTACGTCTGTAGTACGGAAATAGAACTGTGGACGATAGTTGGAGAAGAATGGTGTGTGACGACCACCTTCTTCTTTGGAGAGAACGTAGATCTCACCTTTGAAGTTTTTGTGACCTTTCACGGAACCTGGTTTTGCGATCACTTGACCACGCTCAACGTCATTCTTCTTAAGTCCGCGGACCAAGAGACCTACGTTGTCACCTGCACGACCTTCGTCGAGCAACTTACGGAACATTTCGATGTCGGTAACGGTGGTTTTTTGCGTGTCGCGGATACCAACGATTTCCACTTCTTCCATCTTCTTGATGATACCACGCTCAACACGACCTGTGCAAACGGTTCCACGACCTTCAATCGAGAACACGTCCTCAACAGGCATGAGGAAAGTTTTGTCAATCGGACGCTCAGGAAGCGGGATGTAGCTGTCAACAGCGTCCATCAATTTGTTGATGGCCTCTTTGTAGGTGGCGTCACCTTCAAGAGCACGGAGAGCGGAACCACGAACAACAGGAATGTCGTCGCCTGGGAATTCGTATGTGGAAAGGAGGTCGCGAACTTCCATCTCAACGAGATCGAGAAGCTCTTCGTCGTCCACCATGTCGCACTTGTTCATGAACACAACAAGAGCAGGAACACCAACCTGACGAGCAAGAAGGATGTGCTCACGAGTTTGTGGCATTGGACCGTCAGCTGCGGAAACAACGAGGATCGCGCCGTCCATCTGGGCAGCACCGGTGATCATGTTTTTCACGTAGTCGGCGTGACCTGGGCAGTCAACGTGTGCATAGTGACGATTTTCGGTTTCATACTCCACGTGTGCAGTGTTGATGGTAATACCACGCTCACGCTCTTCGGGTGCAGCGTCGATATCTGCGTAGCCTTTTGCTTGAGCGAAACCTTTCTCGGCGAGAGTGTTGGTGATCGCAGCAGTGAGTGTTGTTTTGCCGTGGTCGACGTGCCCGATGGTTCCGATGTTAACGTGGGGCTTGTTGCGTTGGAATGCTTCTTTTGCCATAATATGTAGTGGTTCGCTTGAGCTGTTGAGTGCTTGTTGCTGTTTTGTAGATGTTGTTGAATTGGGCTGCTGAACCGCATCACTGCGATGGAGCTCGTGGGGGGAATTGAACCCCCGACCTCATCCTTACCAAGGATGCGCTCTACCCCTGAGCTACACGAGCAACTTTCGCTGCATGCTGTCCCCCAGTGGTGGCAGTGGTAACTGTCAGCCGCCCGGGAAAAGCGGGGCGGGAAATTAACACTTATTTCCCGTCTGTCAAAAAAAATATCACTCGTTTTGCATTTTTTTTTAACCGCTTGCCCAAACAGAAAAAAAACCATTGAACCACAAGAGCTTTTCTTGATTTGAGAATGGAAAATTTGG
>CANHKJ010000154.1 GCA_947460915.1 Verrucomicrobiia bacterium | reverse complement strand
GGCACAGGTCCCGATCAACTCGGCTGCGGATTGTTAGGTTTCAATGCCATGACGGAAGACCAGCAACGCGTGCTGACTGTCATGGATCTGATTCCCGGTGGTGCCGCCAAAAAGGCCGGCCTCAAGCCCGGTGATGCTATCGTTGCCGTGTCAGGAAAACCATTGCCCGTCAATGATCTCAGTCCTGGATGGAATTGGTTTCGCTTGAGCCATGAGGCCTTCATCGGTCGAGCTACGGAAGCCGCCTTGCGCGATAGAAAAGACACGCTCGTGCTCACCGTCATGCGCGAGGGGAAACCTCAGGACTTAGCGATTCCGCTGGCTCGTGACCAAGCGTTCACCAACCTTGATCCCGCATCTGACCCGCAAGCGGCGGAATTGTTAGACGACATGATTTCCTTTCTTGAAAAAACGCAGCGCGAGGATGGCTCATGGTCGGGAGACATCATCCGCACCACCTTTTCCGCACTGGCCTTGATGGCAACCGAAAAGCCCGCACATCTCAAACGCGTTCGTCGTGCGATCGATTGGTCATTGGCGAAATATCCGAAACCGGAAAGTTATGGCAACTTGGGTTTCTGGTCGGGAGGTTATGCGGGCACACTCTATGCCGAATGGTTTTTGCGCACGGGCGACAAACGCGTCATCACGCCCATGGAAGAACTGCGCGACTGGGCCATCGCGGGGCAACACAACAGCAAATGGGATGTGCCCGCTTTGGGGCATGGTCCCGATGGATTGCCCTACGATCAAAAAGCCCTCATCGCACCCGCCGCGCACTTGATCGTCGCCGAGGCACTGGCCAAACGATGCGGTGTGAAATCGGGCATCTGGGAATTGCTAACGCCCTACATCGTCATGACCTGGAGCGATCCGAAAGAAGGCGGACACGGCGCGATGGGCTACAATCAATCCTACAAAGACACCGAAGAATTCTGGGGCCGCAGCGGGCTCTGCTCGATCGCCTGCCACCTCCGCGGCGAGCGCTCCGACATGCGCGATGCGATGACCCGTTTCATGGTCGGACATCACCCATGGTTTCGCAACAGCCATGCCTACGGTGAACCCGGCGGCGCCTGGGGATTCCTCGGTCTCAACCTCGCGAATCCCGCAGGCTTCGATGAAGTATTTCCCCAATACGCCTGGTGGTTTTCCCTAGCCTGGGAACCCGGCTACGGACTGCGCTTTACCACACCGCACATGGGAGCCCCCTACATGGGCGAAGACGACCTCATCAACGCAACCTACGCCCTCGTCCTTCAAGCCAAAAAACGCAGCCTTCACCTCACAGGCAAGCGCTGAGGTTTTTGGTGACGTGCCATCAACGACTACCGATTTCGCCTTCAACAAGCTCGATCGCATACACCCTAACGCTTTTTCATGCAAAATTTCAACCAACTTGACACGCGTTTCATTTGTAAATAAGATTTGAAAGTATAAACTTTCTTTGCAGCAAAGTCAGTCCCCAGTTCCTTTTACTGACCTTGCCCAATACCAAATGCTGCCGTTATCCATGCACGTTTTTCTCAAGGAAAATCTTTGTTTACAGTCATTTACGCTCCATCGTGTTTGTCAGATGATTTTAGCGAGTTTTTTGCTTTGGGGTCATGTGTTGATGGCGCAGTCTTATGAATGGAAAAACGTGGAAGTGGGCGGCTGTGGTTTCGTGACTGGCACCGTCTTTCATCCAACCGAACCCGGCTTGGTCTATTCTCGTACGGATGTGGGCGGGGCCTACCGCCTCGACTCAGAGTCCAACCGCTGGATCGCCCTCAACGATGATATTGGAGGACTTAACAATGAGTTCCAACATCTCGGCGTTCAATCGATCGCACTCGACCCAAATGATCCAAACCGCGTCTATATCGCCACAGGGCAATACTCAGGCGCTGAATCTTGGAAGCTGAACTCCCGCATCTATCGTTCGACCGACCGTGGCGTGACGTGGACTTATATCACGCCCGGATTCAAAATGGCAGGCAATGGTGAAGGTCGAGGCACTGGCGAGAGGATGGTAGTCGATCCACTTAATGGTGCAAACCTTGTCGTTGGCTCTAACAACTTGGGTATTTGGCGTAGCACTAACTATGGTGCGACGTGGTCGCGCCTGACAAATTTCCCCGCAACAATCACCAATCTCAATTTCCTCGTTTACGCGCCTGTCGCGGCACCCGGCCCGGGGCCGAAACGCCGACTCTACGCGGCAGCCAATACCCTCACGGGTCAGAGCTTCTGGTTTTCCGATAATAACGGTGATTCTTGGGCAGAAGTTCCGAACCATCCGGGCAATACCAGCGGTGATGAAATGATGCCGATTCAGGGCTCTTTTGATGCTGCCGGCGTGTTTTACTCAACGTGGGGTAACGCTACTGGGCCCAGTAATTATGCTTCGAATTACGGCGTCTGGAAAATGTCGGCTGACGGCAGTTCATGGACGTCCATTCTTCCTCCTACAGGTCAAGGCTTCTTTGGTGGAATTAGTGCCGACCCACGCGCGGCAGGACACATCGTCGTCAGCACATTACTCCGCTGGTGGCCAGGTGATGAGATCTACCGATCCACTGACGGCGGCGCGACATGGAATGCAGCGCTCCGCAACGCGACCAAATCCCTTGGCAATTCTCCATGGGCCACACCTTCGCCCCACTGGATTACCGATATTGAGATTGATCCGCATAACTCCAACCGTGCGCTATTCAACACCGGCTTCGGTCTCTTTCAGACTAAAAATTTAGCTGCTTCTGGCACTACACGCACATGGACTTTTTTTAATGATGGGTTGGAGGAATCGGTGCCTCTAGCACTTCACAGCCCTACAGCCGGACCACCATTGATCAGCGTAATTGGTGACTACACTGGCTTTCGTCATGACAACCTGAATCGTTCGCCGCTTCGCGGTGCGCTCACTCCCGGCACTGGATCGACAAGCGTGATCACAGGCGCCGATCTTGCTCCCACGAAAATGATTCGCCAGAACAGCAGTGCAACACTCTACTCACAAGATGCCGCAGCTACTTGGGCAACTTTTCCTACAACACCCGCACCGATAATCAATGGCCACAACCGAGTGATCCTTTCCGCTGATGGTCAGCGTTTGATTTGGTGCCCAGCGAATGCGCCAGCCCATCTCTCAACCGACAACGGGTTGACCTGGAATGCTTCTGATACAGGACTTTCCACCATTGGTAGTAACGGCATACATACTGTTAGCACTCTCGCGGGATCCGCCGGAGCTCCTGGAATCACCAATGCTACAGGCGGTGATGCACGCTTCAACTCACCCTCGGCGATTGCTCTGGATACGACCGGAATTCGTTACGTCGCGGATACTGCCAATCATACGATTCGCCGCATTGTGGCCGGTGGTGGCGTGAACACACTGGCGGGAGGCGCAGGTATTTCTGGCACTATCGATGCTGCGGGGACAGCCGCACGCTTTTCTGCTCCAGCAGGTATCGCTGTGGATGCGGCTAAGAACGTCTTCGTTGCCGACACGATGAATCACACGATACGAAAAATCACCTCGTCTGGTGTGGTCACTACCATAGCTGGAACTCCAGGCGTATCTGGAGCCGTCGATGGAGCGGGCGCGACCGCGCGTTTCCATTCACCTACAGGACTTGTCCTTGATGGTTCTGGGAACCTCTTAGTGTGCGACTCAGGGAATCACTGCATTCGGAAAGTTACCGCAGCAGGCGTAGTTACAACGATTGCAGGAAGTCCAGGAATACCAGGAAGTAGCAATGCAACGGCAACGGCAGCGCGCTTTCTTAATCCGAATGGTATCACGATTAATCCCCAGGGGGTCATCTACGTTGCCGATAGTGGAAATCATACGATTCGGAAAATATCCGCCAGTGGGGAAGTGACCACCTTTGCTGGTCTCCCAGGCAGTTCCGGAGTAACGGATGCTACAGGAGCTTCCGCCCGCTTTCACTCACCCAAGGCGATCACGATTGATACCAGTGGTACTCTTTACGTCGCGGACAGCGGAAACCATAGCATTCGAAAGATCACTTCCTCTGCCGTGGTGACTTCGGTGGCCGGCCTGGCCGGCTCGTCAGGTACTACAGGCGGATCGGGCTCCAGCGCTCGGTTTAACAACCCATGCGGCATCGCCGTGACTCCTGATGCATTCAACTTTTACATTGCGGACACCGATAGTCACATCATTCGTCGCAGTTACCGCCACAACACCCTCATTCCGCTGGCTGACCGAGTGGACGGCAATCGATTTTATCTTTGGGATCATAGTCAGAAACGGCTACTCACCTCAGCCGATGGAGGCTTGTCCTTTTCCGTAATCGCTAGCGGAGTAAACTCCGCCTTCGCGGCGTTCCGCACAGTGCCCGGCTACAATGGTCACCTCTGGGCCCGAGCAGGTACTAGCGGCCTCTATCGCAGCACAAACTTCGGCGCCACCTTCACGAAATTATCCAATGTAACTGAAGTCTATCAGTTCGATTTTGGAAAGCCAAAACCTGGCTCTTCTCATCCTACCGTTTTCATCTGGGGGAAAATTGGTAGCACCGCCGGTTTCTTCCGCAGTGATGATACCGGATCCACTTGGGTTCGAATCAACGATGACCTTCACAATTTCGGCTACCAAAATGATCTTGCGGGCGACCCTCGCGTCTATGGCCGCGTCTATCTCGCCACAAGTGGTCGCGGCATCATTTACGGTGATCTGGCAGACCCTGTCGCGCCTCCTTCACAAGCTTCCCAAGTGATCTATGCCGATGCGCTCGACGCTTCTTGGTCCAACGCGAGTTCCACCGATACATCGCTCACAGGTGATGATTTTACGCGCCGTGGCTCGCATTCAATCTCCATTGCTGGCGGCAGCAGCAAAGGTCTATCCTTGACCTGCAATCGTCGTTCGCTCGAAGGTTTTGCAGCGCTTGCCTTTTGGGTGAATGCGGGTAACTCCCCAACTCCACCGCTACAAATCGGAGCCTCGCGCGGTGGAATCGTTCTTGAAGCTACTCCCATCAATACATCCACCACTTTAGGTTGGCAGCGCATCGTTGTGCCCTTTGCCGATCTTGGAATCACTAATATCACTGATCTCACTGGTCTTCGAATCGAAAGCCGCACTGTTGATGGGCTCACGCCTAGCGCGTTTTACATCGATGACATTGAACTCATCGGCATGAACGAATACAACGGCGTGACAAGCGCTACCATAACGCTCGCCGACCTTTCACCATCGTATGATGGAACACCGCGCCCGGTCACAGCGACTACGATCCCGCCTGGATTGCCTGTTTCTATCACCTATGACGGATCACCTAACGTACCAACTGCTGCCGGCAGCTATGCCGTATCTGCCGTGAGCGCAGACCCCAAAATTACAGGCTCTGCGAGCGGAACACTGGTCATTTCGAAGGCTAACACCTCCATTTTCCTCAGCAATCTTAACGTTTTTGCAGATGGCGGGCCTAAGTCTCCAACCGTGACAACCACACCTGCTGGTATCGCTGTGACGGTCACCTACAATGGCTCAACAACCAAACCAAGCCTTGCTGGTAGCTATGCACTCATCGCTGCGGTAAGCGATCCTAATTATCAAGGCTCTGCCACAGGCACCTTGCTGATCCGACAACCTGCTCTGCAGCCCACCAATCTCAGCGGCTGGGCTTCTAACATCCCAAGCAAAGTCATTGGAGAAAATACGGTTAACCCACTTTTGATTCCCGACGATGCGACAAATTCATTCAGCACGAATACATTACAAGCGAACTTCCCACCCATCACCCTTGCCCATGTCGGCGATAAAATTTCACTAACAGGAAATTCTCAATTGACCACGCTGGGTGCTACAAACATCGCTAACTGGTTCCGCTTCGGGATCTTCGATAACCGCGGCCAAGCTCTCGACATCGCCAGCGGCTGGCTGGGCACTTGCGGCATGGCCAATCTGGCTACACCAAGCTCAGCATCACTCTATGAAAGAATCGGCGCTGCGGGATTATTCAGCACCGGCACCGACGCCGCTCTCAGGCAGCCGGACGCCAATCCGCCTGCCAGCGGGACGAATTCGCCCACTCCAGCCGCCGCCCCGTTGCTTTTCTTTGAAAATACCATCACGCGGACGGGCGGCGGCGTCATCATCACCTTCCTCATTAGGCGCACTGATACGAACGCGATTTTGATGAACTACTCCTATACCGATAGCACGCCGAACAATAATGGCCTACTTACAGGAAGCCAGAACACCGCCATCGGCTACTCCCCCACATACAATACTGCAGGTTTCGCCTTCGCCCGAGCTTACATTGCCAACACGAGTGCATCAGCTCAATTTTCTGATGTGAAAATTTCCTTCATTCCTGGTGTGGTCGCGCAGTCGCAGACAATCACCTTCGATCCCATTGCTAAGCGTAAAATTACCGATTCATCATTTGAGTTAAATGCCACTGCCAGTTCCGGCCTACCAGTTTCCTATCGCATTGAATCCGGTCCTGCTTCGCTAGTTGGCAATCGTCTCAGCGTCGAAGGATTGGGCACAGTAACCGTCCGAGCCTACCAGAACGGAGACCTAAACCACTTAGCGGCGCCAACGATCGACCGAACCTTTACGGTTACAGCAGAGCATAGCGCTCTCGAAAACTGGCGCTTCGAACACTTTGGCACTTATGAAAACTCTGGCAATGCAGCAGATTTTTTCGACGCCGATTCTGACGGCGAACCAAATCTGATCGAGTTCGCCACCGATCAGCAACCTCAAGCATCTAGCCTAGCAACCACGTCGCTGATCCTCGATGGTGAAACAATTCGCTTCATCTACAGCCGAAGCAAAGCAGCCTTGGAAGCAGGAATGATCTTCAATGTTGAATACCACGACAGCCTCAACGCGACTCCGTGGACATCCATCGGTGCTGGTACAGTTGTAGCTGACGGTCCACAACAGTCTATCGAAGCACTCATTCCCGTGAGCCCATCCCAGCGTCGATTCGTCCGCCTACGTGTGACTGCACCTTGAACCCAAAGTCCAAACTTGAATCGATGCTGAGTGAAAACCCTGTTACGGAGAGTCCCTGAAGTCCAGAAACGAAAGATCCCGAGGCGGGCACAGAAGACCACCTCAGGATCGGCAGATTGACGACGTTTGGCCGTTCGGTTAGTTGCCGGAAACGGCTTGCACCTTCAGGCGCAGGAAGCGTTT
>CANHKJ010000153.1 GCA_947460915.1 Verrucomicrobiia bacterium | reverse complement strand
CCAAATCGGTAGCCTCACCGACATTCCGGGGCGCAGCTTTGCGATTTCACAAGCTTTTACGGGCTATCCGGATGGCTCGGTGGCAGACTTGATGGTGCATCAGATGGCTATGCAAACAGCCTTGGCCACGGACCCTAGCGCGAGCCTTAGCGACATCATGTCCATGGGGAAAAAGGCATTCCATGAGATGCTCCAGGAAGAGATGCGGCAGCTCGAGCATGCGCAGATTGATGTGAGCAAGGACTCGCGCTACTTCCATGCACTAGGAAAAAGTTATGAAGGCATGGGGCCAGGCTTTGAAAGTCTAGGCAGCCAAGCCAATCACATCATGCAACAACGCTCGAATGGTGCGTTTAGCTTAGACATCATTGATAAAACGGCAGCAGGCGCGACGTTCATGGCGCAGCCCGAGACCGCAGCCTTCAAAGCCCTCGGCGCCTTGGCTGCAGCAGGGAAAGCCTTTTCCTCAACATCCCGCGCTCTGAATTGGGCCGATGAGGCGGTGGGGGCGGGGGCCGCAAATACGGCAGGCCGAGGTCCTGTAATAGTCGGAGAAACGATGATCCGAGTGATGGAAGCAGCCAGAGGGATTCCCGGTGCTAAGATTTTGAACGACATGCCAACATTCACAGGCACTGCCGATCAGGTCACAAGTTCGATGATGCAGTATAATCGAAAGTGGATTCTCGATCAGATGCGCAGTGGCAGGCCGATTATGGACATCGGTACTGATGCAACACGACAGACGCCAAGCATTTTCTACCAGATGGAGCAAAATATGATGCAAAACTATCAGAAGCTTCATCCCGGCAGTCTCAACATCATCAAGCCATGAACGATCAAAATTTCAGCCGAATAATAGAACAGGCTTTTACTCCATTCCTGAAAGAGCTGGGTTTCGTCACCCAACCCAAAGCGATTAGCGGACGTGCTTACATGGTCGAATTTGTGGGGAATTTATGGACCCTTTCTGTTTCTTTTGAGCCGGGCGATAACTATTTTTGCGTGATCTTGCTGAACAATCAAATGAGAGGTCTAGCGGCGATGGATGATCCGCAAAAAAGCCCAAGACTCAGTGATTTGAACACCCGCTATATGGGAAAAGTCACTCCTGCCGAGAGAGAGGCTAACGAGGCTTTTTTTGCGAACGTCCAGGTTGCGAATCCTTTTGAAAGGCAGCTTTTGAAGTTCGCAAAAGATCTGCGTCTTTTATTGCCAAAACACCTTGCAGCGTGAAACAATGAAGCTGAAATGAGGTAGTCAACCGCAAAATGAGGCAGCCAACCGCAGAGACAAAGTCCATCGGTTTATTAACGAAACTGATCAAGCTTCTTCCTCCTTCGCCAAGGCTACGGCGGACAGGTTCCGGTAACGGCACGCAGCGTAGGCGCATCGGCTTCCCTTCCTATTCCTCCAAACGCGTCAATCCCGCTATGGAGGGATCCACCCACTCCATGTCCTGTGTGGATGAATCTCTGCCCCACAGAAATTCACCGCTACGCGGCACGTCGCTCTGCTCCTGTCCAAAACGCCTACAAGCCATCAGCGTTTTTCAGCCAACCATTTTCACCAACTCGACAAAGCAAGCTTGTAAAAATCAAAGAGAATCAGACGCGCGACTTGACCAGTGATCACCGTAAGATTTGACAGCTATAGACTCCGCAAGACAAGCCTCTTCTGTCAAAAAATCTGATTGCAAATGAGGGTGATGGGAAAATTTTCTCATTCTTGGAATGGTCAAACAGGGCAGATTCTGTTTTTCTTTGCTCATCCATGAAAGAATTGCTCGTGCCTGTGTTGATGATCGCTGTGATTTTATTGATCGTGGTGGCGGTGATGTACAACTCACTGGTGAATCGACGAAACCAAGTGAAATACGCGTTTTCCTGCATCGATGTGCAGTTGAAAAAGCGCTTTGATTTGATCCCGAACTTGGTAGAAACGGTGAAGGCTTTTGCGGCGCATGAGAAAGACTTGTTAGAGTCGGTGACGCAAGCGCGTGCTCTTGCCGCTCAGCCGGGGGCCTCGTGGGCCACACAGGAAATGATGCAGCAGCAAGTGCAAGCACTCGTTGCTCGGGCCGAGGATTATCCAGAGCTGCGATCGAACCAAAACTTTTTGCTGTTGCAGCGGCACTTGGCGGAGTGTGAGGAGCAAATATCTGCCGCGCGCCGTGCCTACAATGCCTCAGTGATGGACTATCAGAATTCGATCGGCATGTTCCCTTCCTCGATCATTGCCTCACTGTTCCATTTCCGCGATATGCCCTCGTTTGAAATTGCCGTCCAAGAAAGAAATAACGTCCATGTCCGCTTCTGAAAATCATCCGGTGCAATGGAATCCGGACATCCAAGCCCTGCAGCAAAGCTTGCAGCCCGTGTTCGCGGCATTCGATGAAATGCAACTCAAGCATGAGGAGGAAAAGGCGCGGACGCTGCGGAATTGTTTGATCACGATGGGGGTGGCTTTGATTGGCGCTCTGGCTGTTTTGCTTACCGTGCAAAATATGATGATTTTTGGCATCATCATTTGCCTCAGTGCTGTGATTTGTATCGCGATGTATTCGACAAAATCGTCGAGCTTCGCGAACTACTATCGCTCGCGTTACAAGCAGGATGTCTTCGCGCGGGTGACATCAGCCTTGGCACCTGGGATGACATATCATCCCCAACATTTTATTGCCGAAAACTATTACACGGGCTGTGGATTACAGTCATCGCGGATTGATCGCTACTCTGGACAAGATTACTTCGAGGGGCATGTTGGCGGGACACATCTGATTTTTTCAGAGATCCATGCAGAGCGTGAGGAATCGCGTAAGGATTCGAAGGGCAACCGTCGGACGTATTGGGTGACGGTGTTTAAGGGAATCTTTTTCATGGCGGATTTTCCGAAACATTTTCAGGGGCAGGTGATCATTGAGCCAGATGTGGCGGAGGCAACGTTCGGGTGGCTGGGCAGGAAATTGCAAGGAATGTCTGGTGATTTGGTGCGCTTGGAAAATCCCGAATTCGAGAAGGCTTTCAAGGTTCGCGCGACAGATCAAGTGGAAGCTCGCTATTTGTTGACTCCATCGTTTCAAGATCGGTTGCTCGAATTACGCAAGTTTTGGGGTGGAAAAATTGGCATGTCACTGTTGCGCTCGAATCTCTACTTGGCGATTCCGAATCGTGAGGATTGGTTTGAGTGCAGTAGTAAAGTGCGAGCAGGAGACCGTGCGCAAATCGAGCGCTTCGCCTCGCAGTTGATCGCGGTGCTAAATGTGGTCAATCAGCTCGATCTGAATACGCGGCTGTGGACAAAAGAGTAAGGATTTGGCAGAGAGTCGTTTTTTAGCGACAATATAGCTCAAGAATCGCAAAAGCAGTGGCGAAGTGCTTCTGAATTGCGTTTCAAGTCTTATGTCTTATGTCTGATAATCTTGAGTCTCTCTCTCAAAGATCCGCGTTTTGATGGAGCCCGGTGGCTGTGTTGGAGGAGTAAACGATACAGCGGTCGAGAACGGTATCAGCTCCGATACGTGCATGGGGCCAGACGACGCTGTTGCGCACGATGGCACCTGCTTCGATGATGGCTCCTGGTCCTACGGCGCTGTTTTCGACGATGGCTCCAGTAGCGATTTTTGCTTCAGGATGGATCATCGGACCAATGCCGGAAAGTTGATGCGCAGCGAGGTAGCTTTCGCGTTCGCCGAGGTCAAACCAATGGCCTTCGTCGAGCAAAACGGCACCTAGTTTGCCGAGTTCTGCGAGGCGAAGGAAGGCGGGGATGACAGAGACAATTTCTTCCTCGGGTAAGTAGTCAAATAGCTCGGCGTTGATGCAATATACGCCGCTAAAGACATGAGAGCCCTCGGCCTTGCCGAGTTTGTTGCGGATGTCGATCACACGTTCGCCCGTTTCATCCAGTGCGATGTGTTTGGCTACGCCATCGCTGCGCAAACCAAGAGTGACGGGAAGCCCAGATTGCTGATGTGCATTGATGAGAGCGCGAAGGTCCATTGTCGAGTAGATGTCGCCATTGTGAACAAGCACGGAGTCGGAGCCGATCCACTTGCGGATGTTGCGCAGTCCACCGCCTGTTTCGAGCAAGGTGGGTTCTTCGAACAAACGAATCTGCGAGCCATTGAGCGTGCCTTGTTTCACCACATGGCCGTTGCCGCCGCATTCATCGAGGTCACGCCAATCGATGGCACCGAGCCCGAGCATCGAGTCTTTCCACACCTCGGGTAAGTGGTGGATATTGATCGCGAAATCGGTGAATCCAAGATCGCGACAAGCCTGCCAAGCATGGAGGATGAGCGGGCGATGAAAAAACGGCACGAGCGGCTTGGGCACCCGAGAGGTGAGCGGGCGCAGGCGTGTGCCGAGGCCAGCACCGAGTAAAAAAGCTTTCGTCACGCGCCAATGTATGAGTGATCTCGTGAGAACAGGCGAGATTTTTCGTGTCGGAAATTTCTTTCCTGCGCCAATTTTCAGACTTCACATTAATGGATTTTGTCTCCATGCTCCCGCGCATGAGCGAACCCGCTGTGACGATTGCCGGAACTGGCAGCTACGTGCCCGAAAAAGTTTTGACCAATGCCGAACTGGAAAAACGCATTGAGACATCGGACGAGTGGATCACGACCCGCACGGGAATCAAGGAGCGGCGGATTGCGGCAGATGATGAATTCACCTCGCACATGGCGACGAAGGCCGCGCAGCGTGCGTTGGCGCAGGCTGGCTTAGTGGCTGAGGATGTTGAGTTGATCATCGTGGCAACGATCACACCTGATACGCTAACTCCTGCTACAGCTTGTTATGTACAAGACAACATCGGTGCGCGACGTGCGATTGCTTTTGACATTTCTGCTGCATGCTCAGGTTTTCTCTATGCGATGGAAATCGCTCGTAAATTGATCTCGGGTGGCACCGTGAAAAATGCGGTGATCATCGGCGCAGAAAAACTTTCGGCCTTTGTGAATTGGAACGATCGTGGCACATGCATTCTTTTTGGTGACGGCGCTGGTGCCGCCGTGCTGCGCAAGTCCGAACCGGGTGAAGGTCGTATTTTGGCGATGGATCTAGGGACGGATGGTGGCCTGACCCATTTGCTCAACATTCCTGGAGGTGGTTCCGCGAAGCCGATTACTAAAGAAAATGCCGATGAACATCTTGCCACTCTGGCGATGCTCGGCAAAGAGGTTTTCAAGCACGCGGTCAATCACATGAAAGCAGCTGCGGAGTCAGTGATTACGCAGGCTGGACTTCAGTCCTCAGATATTGCGTGTGTGATTCCTCATCAAGCGAATTTGCGAATCATCGATGCAATTGCTGACCGCCTCACTGTTCCTAACGAAAAAGTTTTCGTCAACCTTCACAAATACGGCAACACCTCAGCCGCAGCAGTGGCAATCGCGCTTGACGAAGCTCACCGCGGTGGTGCTTTCCAACGTGGAGAAAACATCGTGCTGGTTGTCTTTGGCGCAGGTCTCACCTGGGCGGCTGCGGCCATCGAGTGGTGATTTTTTCGCCGATCAGAACATGAGCAAAAGAATCGTGCTTGTCGCGGAATCTTTTCTTGAATCTTTTGGGCATTTGGTGCGTCATAGACAGCGTATGAAATACACGATCTCTGCTGGAATGGCGTTGACCCTTTTTCTGGTGTCTTGCACCCCCTATCAACAACAAGGCGCGGCTGTAGGCGGCGTGGCTGGTGGAGCTCTGGGTGTCATCGCAGGTGGTAATAGTCGTTCGACCCTGAAGGGCGCTGCGATCGGTGCAGGCCTCGGCGCAGGCATTGCTTCGCTTCAGGAGCAGAATCGCCGCACTAGTGAGCAAAATCAGCAGGGCTATGATCGCTACGGAAATCCTAAGCCGCAGCAAAATCTTGGTTCGCCCGGTGGAAGCGATTATCCTTATGCCGAGCCAACGAGCACAAGAGGTGAAGTATTAAGTCCTTACACTCCTTACAACGTGATTGATGTGCGCGGTCTCCGCTCTGGTTCACTCGCGAAAGATCCCTCATGTGGGAAAATTTTTCGCATTCCTTGAGAATTTCTATTTTCTATCCTAGTCGCTCTTTGGCATGGGTTCTAACTAAACGGGAGGAGTCACATTGATGAATGCGGACTCCTCCCGTTGGCTATGATGGTCTGTAAGTGATTTGTTAGACGATGACGTCGAAGCGATCGGCGTTCATGATTTTGCTCCATGCGGCGACGAAGTCTTGGACGAATTTGTCTTGGTTGTCATCTTGGGCATAGACTTCGGCGTAGGCGCGAAGAATCGAGTTCGAACCGAAGACGAGATCGACGCGGGTGGCCATCCACTTGACGTTACCCGTCTTGCGATCGCGTACTTCGTAGAGGTTGCGTCCTACGGGTTCCCAGCGGTTTGCCATGTCTGTCAGGTTGACAAAGAAGTC
The DNA here is from genome assembly GCA_947460915.1 of Verrucomicrobiia bacterium. Lineage (GTDB taxonomy): Bacteria > Verrucomicrobiota > Verrucomicrobiia > Verrucomicrobiales > Akkermansiaceae > UBA956. The sequence continues at coordinate 826 of CANHKJ010000153.1, read as the reverse complement.
GGTGCTAAGAGTGCCTTCGCGATCGGTAAATACGCCATACTTGGTACCGCCGTGGTTGGTGCCGAGCATGCGCAGGCCGCCGAGCAGGCAGGTCATTTCACGAGCGCTGAGGCCCATGAGTTGTGCGCGATCGAGTAGCAGTTCTTCGGCACTGGTGGCGTAGTCTTTTTTCAACCAATTGCGGAAGCCGTCATGGATCGGCTCCAACACGTCGAACGATTCAGCATCGGTTTGTTCCGCTGTAGCATCACCACGACCCGGCGTGAAGGGGACAGTGATTGATACACCCGCCGCCGCCGCAGCTTTCTCGATGCCGAGGTTGCCCGCAAGGACGATGGTGTCAGCGATACTAGCTCCAGCGGCAGCAGCGATTGGTTCGAGTGCTGCGAGCACGCGAGAGAGCCGCACTGGTTCATTGCCGGCCCAGTCTTTTTGCGGAGCAAGGCGAAGGCGGGCACCATTGGCACCACCGCGCATATCGGAGTGGCGGAAGGTGCGCGCGCTGTCCCATGCGGTAGCGATGAGATCGCTGGCGTTGAGTCCAGAAGCTGCGATTTGCGCCTTGAGGGCGGCGACGTCGTAAGTAGTCGAACCTGCAGGAACGGGGTCTTGCCAGATGAGGTCTTCGGCGGGAACTTCTGGTCCGATGTAACGCACCTTCGGTCCCATGTCGCGGTGGGTGAGCTTGAACCATGCGCGGGCAAATACTTCGGAGAAATACGCGTGGTCGTTGAGGAAACGTTGAGAAATTTCTCGATAGATCGGATCTTTGATCATCGCCATATCAGCATCGGTCATGATCGGATTGTAGCGAATTGACGGATCT
>CANHKJ010000152.1 GCA_947460915.1 Verrucomicrobiia bacterium | reverse complement strand
CTCTCGTTACTGGGGCAGCGCGAAGGAATTCAATCTCGTCGGTCCGGCTCTCTTCTCGCTCTGGCCCTTCACCTCGGGCCACTGGGGATTCATCAAATGAAATCTTCGGAAATCACCCGCAAAGCGAAGTCGAATCTCGCGTTTGCTCTCAACATCCTGCCCAAAGAGCGGCGGGATGACATGGTGGTTTTCTATGCGTATTGTCGCGTGATTGATGACATCGCCGATGAGGAATCGCGCCCTGTGCCCCAGCGCAAAGCAGAACTCGCCGACTGGCGTGAAGGCTTGACCAGCGGCTTTCTTGCCCCGACCGATTTTCAAAAAGAAGTCATCGCCCTCGTTGAGAAATATCAAATTCCGTTAGATCTGATGACCGCCATCATCGATGGCTGCGAAATGGACACCGAGCCTTTGCGATTCCGCACCTGGGAAGAACTGCAGGGTTACACTTGGAAAGTCGCTTGCGCAGTGGGTTTGATCTCATTGAAATTGTTCGGTGCTACTGATCCGAAGTCGGAGACCTTTGCCGTCGCTCTCGGGCATGCTCTGCAACTCACCAACATCATGCGCGACATCGGCGAAGACGCGGCGAACAATGGTCGCATCTATCTGCCGCTCGATGATCTCGAAAAATTTTCTTACCGCGAAGAAGACCTGCTGAATCGCACCTACGATGCCCGCTTTACGGCATTGATGCAGTTTGAATTTGAACGTTGTCATCAACTCTACGAAACAGCCCGCACCAGTCTTCCTGCCAGCGATCGCAAGGCCTTAGTCTGCGCCGAAGTGATGCGGGAAATCTATCACACCGTGCTCACGCAAATGAAGGCCGATCAATTTCGCGTATTCGACAAACGCTACAGTCTGTCAACCTTTCGCAAAATGGCGATTCTTGCCAAGCACATGGTGGGGTAAACTCTTGTGATTAAGATTTCTTCGCGCCTAAGGCTCCGATCGGCAGTGGTGATACTTTTTTTCTCGGTGTGGATTTTTGATGCGGCAGGTAATGTGCGTTGAACTCGTATTTGCCCTCCTGCCATTCGGTTCCGCCTTGGAGAAGAGGTGATGTTTTGTTGAGCCGAAAATCTTGCGCTGCGATGTTGAGGAAGCTGGGATCATTTCCTGCGAGACAAGTATCTTCTCCGTTGATCTTGCCTAACAATTTTCCACGACTCGGCACCCAGCCTTCACTGAACCAGCAGTTCTTTAGATCGATGCGGCCTTGCTCAGCGATGAGTGCGAGTTGACGGCCACCGGCGGTCGCATAAAACAAATTGTTACGGCAATCGACGCGCTCATCAGCAGAGGATAATCGAAACAGCATTGTCTGACTCTCACGTGTCGAAACCACGGTGTTGTTGTGAAAATGCAGCGTGCCTTTGCGATACCATTCCTTTTTGTCGCTGTCGCCGCCGTAGTGAACGATCTGACTGTTGCCGTCGCGTTCGCGTTCGATCAATACATTGCCATAAACCCAGGTGTCGCGATAGCGTGGATCGTCGCGCAAGATTTCGCTATCAGCGGCATCGACCAAATCCAGTTGCCGATTTCCGCCTTCGATCCAATTGTGTTTCACCAACAACCCTGCGGAACGATCTTTCATATTGCTGCCCAGACATTCAGCACGCAAGGGTCCGTAGTGATTGAACTGAAACGTAATGCCCTGCGCTGCGGTGTAACTGTTGTGCTCGAGGATGCTGCCCTCGATGCCATTGCTGTGAATGAAGCAAGAGTCGACGAGAATGTCTTTGGCGAGATAACTGGTAAAAAATCCATTGCCGCTGTCATGCATCACGCAGTTGCGCACGATGATGTGTTCGCCTTTTTCAATGAAAATCGCTGAGGCATTTTTATCATAAGCCGTTTTACCATCACGACCATGAAACGAATAAGGAGGTCGCGCACTGCGGATCTCAAGATTTTCAATCACGATGTGTTGAGGCATTGCGTCTGCGGGTTTGTTAGAGCCGCCGATCTTGATCACCGCCCGAGTCTCACTCCAGAAATTTAACTCCTTGCGCGTCTGCGCATCACGACCATCGATGACCGGCAACTGCCCTTGTTCATTGGCAATGCCACGCACCACAATCGGCTTGTTCGCCTCCCCTTGCCGACAGATCACCCACTTGCAGCGATACGGTTCTGCCCGCCAATGAATGTTCACGACATCACCTGCCTCTAACGATTCCCATGCTGCCGCCTCAATCTCTGCCAATTCTTTCCCTGGTCCTACGTCGTATGTCTTCGCCTGCATCAAAGCGGTCAAACAACCGTACGCCACGATCATCGAAAACACAGCCCGGGTGAGAATACGCTCGATCGCAAGTAAAATCATGCCATCACCCTAAACAAGCATCGCAAAATGCCAAGTGCTAAGCTTGTGAAAATGGAAACATATCAGGTTGGAGCTTCTTCCTTTGCCAGCCACGGCGCGATTAATGGAAAGCGCCGCCACGAGCTACTGCTTTTTATAACCAGCGGGCACGAGGAAAATGGAGTCGGGGACTTTGTTTTCTTTGAGGGAGGTGACTTTTTTGGTCTCGGTGACTCCGAGCTTTTTTGACTCAGATTTGAGAATGATGCCTTCGATGAAAGGTTCGCGATTGAGGGCTCGCATTTCTAACAATGCGGCTTTGTATTTCGCATAAAGCGGATGGGCCTTGGCAACCCAGAGTCGTGTGCTGACGCCGGATGCTTTGTGGCTGAAAATTTCGCACTCTTTGCCGTCGATGATTTCTGTTTTGCCCGTGGCCTTGGCTTCGGGGATGGGGTTTTCGACGTGGGCACGGGCAATTTGTGAGGAGTAGTTTTTTCCGCCGATGCGTGAGTAGAGTTTGTGTTGATGGATCAGGCCCACGAATTCACTGCTTTTGAGATCGAAGATGTCAGACTGCCGATCTCCGTGGTCGATCCGAACTTTGTCGCTACGCAGAGAAGTAGTCTGGAGGTTGCTTACTTTGCCGTTTAATATCATTTCTTCGACGATGATAAGGTCAGCGTGAACGGCGAGAGTCGTGAAAAACGAGAGAATGAGAAAATGTTTCATGAGAGCGTTCTTGGTCGGGAGAGATGAAAGACATGGGCTTGCCTAGGCCTTTTCGCAGGATGCACTTTTTGTGTTAACGAATGATGGAGTATGCTGCATGCATTGCAAATTCTATTTTTGTTATGTTTCGCTCTGTGTTGTGTTCTGTTTTTTCTTCTGTGCATATTGTTTCCGCAGAAGAAATGGCTTCGTCATACTTCGACCTTGCCGCGCTGAGGAATGCCACCTATCAGATACGATTCACGAACTTGTAATTGCTAGTTCATGAGGTCGGCGATTGATCTTGTCGAACGCATCCGCCTGCGCTAGCTCTCGTTGCATGAAACTCTTCTTCGTTGTTTTGGCTCTGTGCGTGCAGGGATTCGCCGCCACATCCTCTGTAGCGCCGACCAAACATCCGAACATCATTTTGATGGTTGCCGACGATCTCGGTTATGGAGATTTGAGCTGTTACGGTGCGACAAAAATCGCCACGCCGCGCATCGACTCCATTGCTGCTAGCGGGCTGAAATTTACCGACGCTCATTCTTACAGCGGCATCTGTATGCCATCGCGCTATGCCTTGCTCACTGGGCGTTATACGTTTCGTTTGCGACGCTCCATGGACTACGCGTGCAACTTTGATCCCGGTCAAGTGCTGCTTCCCGCCGCGATGAAAGCCGCAGGATATCGCACGGCGATGATCGGCAAGTGGCACAATGGATTTGGCAACAAGAAAGAAGTCGATTGGAATGCCGAGCTCAAGCCGGGGCCGCTTGAATTTGGCTTCGATTCTTTTTTCGGCACACCACGTACCCACTCCGAGCCACCTTTGGTTTTCGTGCGTGATCATCAAATTGTGGGTCTGGAAAAAAATGATCCGATTCGCGTTGATCACTCACCTGGAACCGGAGCACACGGCAAGCAAATCGGCGGAGCGAAAGCGATGGCTCTACGTCCTTCCGATCAAGTAGATATTACCCTCGCCGATGAAGCGTCGAAATTTCTCGCGGCGCAAAAGCCCGAAAAACCATTCTTTCTCTATCTTTCCTGGGTCTCGCCACACAATCCCATCGCGCCCTCGCCTAAGTTTCAAAAAAGTAGCAAAGCAGGTCCCTACGGTGATTTCATTCAGCAACTCGATCACTGCGTCGGTCGCGTGCTCAATGCTCTGGAAAAAACGGGCCAAGCGAAAAACACGATTGTTGTTTTCACCAGCGATAATGGTGGACGCTACCAACAAGCGGCTCTGCGTGCTGGACATCGCACCAATGGTGATCTGTTAGGTCAAAAGACCGATGCATGGGAAGGTGGACATCGCGTGGCTTTCATGGTGCGTTGGCCTGATCACATTCCGGCAGGATCGGTGCGTAAGGAATTTTTTCATCACATCGATGTCATGGCCACCTTGTCAGGCTTAGCAGGCGTGACGCTTCCCGCCGGAGCTTCGCCCGATGGCAAATCCGATCAAGTCGCTTGGCTCGATCCCGTGAAAGCTCCGGCCGCCCGCAGCGAAGCGGTTTTGCACGGCACACGTGGCATGGCATTGCGCCAAGGTCTATGGGTCTATTTAGCGAAACAAGGCTCAGGAGGTAAGACCGTGCCCGAACCTGAAAAGCCATGGAGCATTCCCTATAAACAGATGAAGCTGAGCAATAGCGATATTGATGAAAATGGCCAAGTCAAAGAAAATGCGCCCGCCGAGCAACTCTATCATCTCGGCAATGACCAAAAACAACAAACCAATCTCGCAACGCAACATCCTGCTCAAATCAAAAAAATGCGCGAGCGGTTGAAGGAGATATTGCAAGAGAAGTAAGTAAGACGTTCACAGCCATCCCACAGCCTGAGAACGAAGCTGCGCAAGCTTTGTTCTCAGGCTGTGGGATGGCTGTGATTAAGAGCAATGAGCTGTTCTATGCCAGAATGAGAAAAATGAGTGAGCCTTATTTGTATTTGGGCAAGACGCAGGGCACTTCGGATGCCGGTGACCGTGTGATTTTGATCTCACCGTTTATGTATGGAAATCGTGTCTTATATTTGCGTATCGATGGCTCCGTGCGCGATAATAGGACTTTCGATGATAAGGCAGGCGAAGAGCAATTTAAGGAGGTTCTTCGCGACGGACATTGGCCCAAAAATCAAACGAATTAGGCAAACCGTGAAAGGCTGGCGCAGCGATTGGGAATCGAAGAAATGAAAAAATGTTTGCTATTGGTGAACGATTGTTTACTGTTTTCGAACAATGAGTGCGATCACTGATCTTTTTCCTCGAACGCGAGCAGAAATCCTGCGCTTGCTTTTCTCCAACGGGAATCTGGAGATTCACTTGCGGGATTTGGCGCGGCTTGCAGGAATGAGTCCCGCGGCATTGCAGAAGGAACTTACCCATTTAACGAATAAGGAGTTCGTTCTGATGCGCCGAGATGGAAATCGCGTCTACTATCGTGCCAATGCTGCGCATCCGCTGTTTGCGGAGCTATGTGGAATTGCACTCAAAACCACGGGGATCGCTGCCGAGTTAAGCCGGTCGCTCAGCAATGTTGACGGCATTGTTTGTGCTTGGATCTTTGGTTCTGTCGCCGCCCAAACTGCTACGAGTCAGAGCGATGTTGATTTGTTGGTGCTGGGTTCTGCGGGCTTGCGGAAATTGACACCTGCTTTGCGCGGTGTGGCTCAGGCGCTGGGGCGTGAAATCAATCCCGTCTGCATGTCTGTCACGGAATGGCTTGAGAAAAAACGTAGGGGCGATGCCTTTGTGACGCGTGTGGCAAATGAACCCAAACTTTGGTTGAAAGGAGGGGCTGATGAGCTTGCTACAATGGCATAAAAATGGATGGCTTCGACCTCATCAGACGAACCCGGCACAAATCGCCGATTTGCTGGCAATCGTCACCCGCGACCTTGAGGATTCTCGCCGTGATCTTTCCCCAGACTGGCAGTTCGGGATTGCTTACAATGCAGCGCTCAAGCTTTGCTCCATCTTGCTCTATGCCAGTGGCTATCGGCCTGAGAAAAATCTAGCACATTATCGAACCTTGGCGGCATTGCCACTGATTTTAGGCGCATCTCATAACGATGATGCTGATTACTTGGATACCTGCCGTGCAAAACGCAACACCGCAGAATACGATGCCGCGGGTACGATCAGTCGCTCCGAAGCAGAAGAACTTCATCAATTCACGGGCGAGTTGCAAGAGTCGGTCATTTCTTGGTTAAAATCTCATCATCCTCGTCTCATTGCGGCGAGAGATTCGTGACATGATGCCCGTCTTGTGGATTGCCAAATAGGCGATCATGCGGTTCATTGGGCTCGATGAATGGCTTGCGGATTTTTAGTGATACGGCGTTTGCGGAGCGGGCGATGGATTTGTTGCGCGATGGCGTAGCAGAGCATGAGTTGGTGTTTCCGTTGAAGCCTGCAGTATCGGTATTGGCGAAGAGTAAAGCTGGACCGGAGATTGAGACGGTGGAGGTGGCCTTTGGGCAACCGGATGTGGCGGATGTGATGCGGGCCAAAAACTTGCGCTGGTTGCATCTAACAAGTGCGGGCTACACGCGTTACGATACGCCAGAGTTCCGCGCTGCGATGCGCGAACGCGGGGTGATGGTGACGAATAGTTCATCGGTCTATGCCGAGGCTTGTGTCGAGCATGTGATGGCTTTTCTTTTCGCGCAGTCGCGCTTGCTGCCGCAGGCTTTGACCACGCGTTGTGCCAATGGCGTGACAGAGTGGAATGCCTTGCGCGAGGATTCTCGATTGTTGATCGGGCAGCGTGTGTTGATTGCAGGCTACGGTGCGATTGCGGCTCGATTGGTCGAGTGCTTGGCTCCTTTTCGCATGGAGGTCGTTGCGATGCGTCGCACGCCACGTGGTGATGAACCAGTGCGTGTGGTTTCGTTAGAAAATTTTGATGTGGAGTTAGCAGCCGCAGATCATGTGATCAATATCTTGCCTGATAATCCTGAGAGTCGAGGTTACTTCAATGCCGCGCGTTTTTCTATGATGAAACGAGGCGCGGTTTTTCATAACATAGGTCGCGGAACGACGGTAGATCAAGAAGCGTTGGCGGATGTGTTAGAGTCTGGCCATCTTGCTGCCGCGTGGTTGGATGTGACTGATCCCGAACCTTTGGCAGATGGGCATCGCTTGTGGTCAGCGCCGCATTGCTACATCACACCTCATACGGCAGGTGGTCATGCTTTTGAGGCCGGTTCATTGGTTCGGCATTTCCTCGGCAACTTG
>CANHKJ010000151.1 GCA_947460915.1 Verrucomicrobiia bacterium | reverse complement strand
CGCGCCAGGCGTGGTTGTTGTGATCGTTAGCGTAAAGGGGGCAGAAAAAATCCCACGCTTGACGCTAAACTGCGTATCGGCAACTTTTCCTAACAAGGTGAACTCGGTATTGACCCATCCCGGGGTGGCTTTTTTCTCCCCGTAAAATGCATAGCCATTGGTGGCATCGGGCGAGCCAGAGATGAGCTCGGGCACCTGCAAAAACGTTGTATCAGCGCTGCTGACATTGAGCCCCTGAATCGCAAGCACGTTGTTTCCAGATTGTAGAGTCGTCAGTGCACTAGTGACATTAAAACCTTGGGGAATCAGCGCAGAGGATTCAGTGCGTGCTGCGGTAGCAACCGAAGTCCAGTTCGGCGAAGCTGGAGCGTTTTGTGCGGCGATCTGTGTTTCATTGAGCCAAGCGACGAAGCCATCGTTGTAGCGATTGACCAGTGAGAGCGACGTCGCAGTGCCCGGTCCGGATGCGGTGAATCTTTTGCGCAAGTAGGCCGTTGCGCGGATGTTGCGCATGACGCTTTCAAGATTGGTTGCAATTAGGCTGCCTGTGCTGCCCTCAGGGATTGTGAAGGCTGATAGTCCACCATTGGCGGTGTCGCCCACCAAGTCGAAGTTGGTTGCATTCCACTGCGTGTGCGAGCCAGGTGCTGAATAAAATTCAACGCAATTGCCGCCATAGCCCTGAAACATGATGAACTCGAAGCTGTGTTGTCCAGCTGCTAAAAATACCGAGCCGAGATGGTCTTCGGGACCGTGATTGGTATCATCCACCATCACGTCAGCACCATTGATGCGGATGCGCCCGCCATCGTCTGAGTTCAGGCCGAAAGTGTAGGTGCCAGCAGTCGGGATTTCGATCCAGCCTTTGCCTTGGATCACGTAGTTGTCGCCGTTGCCGCCTGGAGGAAGTGCATTGTTTCCATAGCGGCCTTCACTGCCATTGCCGAGAAAATTCACCGTCGTGACGATGCTGCTGCTCTCTGAAAGAATGCCGGAATTGCTCGGCACCAGTGCTGCATCTGCCGTGGCCAGACTACCTATGTAATTATTGTAAAACACCTGTCGCACGCTAATCCCTGGGATCTTTGTGCCAAAACCTAAGCCGCTGTTCCCTGTGCTCCATGAAGCGTCATTTAAGTTGAGGTTTTTCCATAAGGCATCCAACGATCCGCTTGTGGGAATTCGGTATTTCCATGCTGTCGATGGAGCGATGTGGCGAGTATAGACGAAGCGTTTGCCGTAGGATTCATCGGCAGCTTGCGAGGGGAACTGAGGTGAAAATTGCTGCTCGATCCCACCATCTGGCCGCACCAGTGCTAGGAATTCACCACCTTTGCTCAAGCTGAAATTGGTGTGATGTGGATAAATCGCCGACTTGCCAGAGGCGAAGAAGACACGAAATTCCCCAGGAGCTAAGCTCACTGCAGGGAACGACCATTTGCTCAAATTCGCGCTGTTATCCGTCAGCTTCCAGCCCGTGAGATCGATCGGATTGGCGGTGGGATTGTGAATCTCGATCCAATCCGAATACGCTCCATCTTCATCGGCCAATGTGCTTGCATTGTCCGCCATGAATTCGCTGATGAGCGGATTGGCCGACAACATCGATGCCGATAGCCCAGCACAGCAGGAAAAACACGAGAGTAAATGGAGTAGTCGCATATGGGTTAGATCAAAAATACCCCGAAAGTTCCGAAATTCAAGCAAATAGCGAGAAAAATGGGAGCATGGAGGGAACCTAGGGCATTGTGTTCAAGCTATCGAATGGCAAGCTTTTTGAGAAAAATCTCACGCGAAGCCAAGAAGAAGGGCTGATTCATGGATTTAGAATTCTTGCTGATCTTGCAAATCTTCGAATCTTGTAATGAGTTGATATTAGGTCTACGTCATCTAGTTTTTCTGAATTGCTTAGCGTTTCATCAGGTAATGCCCTTTATGCATTTTCTTCTCAAACCTCTGCGTCTTGAGCGTAGCGGGCGCGAGAAATTGCTTTTTGCTAGTGAAGCCAAGGAGTATGATTTCGATTTTTGTTTGCTTCTGTTTTTGGTAGGCTGGAAGGCGAGACGCCTTCGCTACGTTTTTCTGTCCCTTGCCTGATCAGAGGATCGCGGTGCTTGCTTCATCAGAATTTCACGAGATTTTCACTGGATCATTGGCTAGGCTGTGTGTAGGGTTTCGCACTGAAATGACCCAGCTCGCCGTTGATATCCGCCATTTAGTCAAAGATTTCCGCTCTCCGCTGCGCGGGGTGAAGGCGTTTCGCGCCGTGGATGGAGTGTCGATTCAGATTCAGGCGGGCGAGGTCTATGGCCTGATCGGGCCGAATGGCTCGGGGAAATCGACGACCATGAAAGCTTTGCTCGGCTTGGTGGCTCCGACCTCGGGTTCTTGTTCGATCTATGGCAAGGACTCGATGAAAGTGGACTCGCGCAACGATGTCGGTTTTTTGCCGGAAAATCCTTATTTTTACAAGCATTTGACGGGGGCGGAAACCTTGCGATTCTATGGCAAACTCTGCGACATTCGCGGCAAGGTGCTGGAGGCTCGGGTGGATGAATTGCTGGAGCTGGTGGATCTACGCGATGCCCGGGATCGCCGTTTGGGAGGGTACTCGAAGGGTATGTTGCAACGCATTGGTCTGGCGCAGGCAATGATTCAAGACCCGCGACTGTTGATTTTGGATGAGCCGACGGCGGGTGTAGATCCGATTGGATCGCGGCAGATTCGCGATTTGATCCTGAAGCTGCGCGATCAGGGGAAGACGGTTTTTTTATGCTCTCACTTGCTAGAGCAGGTGCAGGAGGTGTGCGATCACGTAGGCATCATTTTCCAGGGGAAAATGGTCAAGGAAGGGCGCTTGGAGGATCTGATTTCATTGGAGGACCAGACAGAAATTGTGCTCAAGGATGCGGATGAAGCGCTGGTGGAGGAGATTCGTGGCTTGGTCGAGCGTACGGGCCATGCCAGCTTGGTGCGCACAGGTCGTCCACGCACGACATTGGAGCGATTGTTTTTGCAAGAAACTCAAGGAAATCAGCCAGTGAAAGGGGGCGAGAAGTAAGATCATGGCGAAGGAGAAGACAAATCGGTGGTTGCAGCCGCGCCGCGTTGCGGTGCTGGCGATGAATACGTTCACGCAGTTGGTGCGGATGAAGGTGTTTTATTTCCTGATGATTTTTGCGATCATTGCACTGGTGGCGCAGTTTCTGGACTTGCCGCAATACCATGGGCCAGAGGCGGTCTATACGGGTGAGTTGACCTTGCTCAAGGGCTGGTGCATGGGGGTGATGAAATTGTTCGCCGTGGTGTTTTCGATCACGGCTACGGCCTTGCTGTTGCCGAAGGATGTGGAAGATCGCACGCTATACACGATTTTAGCGAAGCCAGTGCCGCGTCTGGATTACTTGGTGGGGAAATTGGCAGGGGTGCTGCTATTGATTTTTATTTCACTCGCGGTGATGGACGGGATCATGACGGCGGTCTTGGCGATCCGCACGGATCAGTTGCTGGAAGGTCAGATGTTTTTGGCGCAGTCGCGCGGATGGACCGCTGAGGCGATCGAGTCAATGCGGGCGGAAATCAGCATGCAGGGGCCGACTTGGTCGTTGCAGGCGGGGGTGCTATCGATCTTTTTGCTATCCGCCATCGTTGGTGCGGTGTCGTTGTTGTTATCGACGTTTTCAACGAGTACCTTGTTCACGATCATCGTTTCGTTTCTGTGCTTCTTGGCTGGATTTTTCCAGGCTGACGCGGCGGAGTTTTATCGGGCTACGGCAGAGGCTGGCACGACGACATTTGGCAGTCTGGTGATGAAGGCTGTGGCCTTGGTTTTCCCGAACTATCAGCTCTTTAACGTGACGGATGCAGCGATTCAGGGACTTCCGGTCTCGGGCATGGCGGTTTTGGTTTTGCTGGGGCTGACGGTATTTTACGTGGTGCTCTACACCTTACTCTCGTGGTTTGTTTTTTCCGACAAAGAATTCTGAGGACGATGAACTTTTATCGAAAGATCGCCACGGTGCTGGTATTGCTGCTTACTGCGGGTTGGCTCAAGTCGCCATGGGAGGCAGCTGCGCAGAAAAACTTCGTGGCAGCGGGCTTGTTGTCGCCGCCGCTCGATGTTGCGACTAAGGAGAAAATCGGTCAAACCTGTGCTGCCGTGGCTTTGGGCGGAATGCAATCGGTGGTGGCGACTTTTATCAATTTGGCAGCCTATGGCTCCTTTGAAGACCGCGATTGGCCGAAGCTGGAAGAGCGCTACAATTTGATTGTCGCGTTGCAACCGAAGTCGAGTTACTACTGGGATGTAGCATCGTGGCATTTGTCGTACAATGCAGCGGTGGATTATCGGGAGCGCGAAGAGCTGCCCGCGGCTCGGCGTGAGGCCTTGCACAAGCAATACATTCAAAAAGGCCGTGATTTCTTGGATCGCGGCATCCAGAACAATCCGCAGGACTGGACACTGTATTCGAGCAAAGGTCGGAACTATGCGCATAAGGATAAATTTCCTGATTTTGCGGTAGCGGCAGAGTCGTATCGCTTAGCATGGCAGACGGGCAAGGGACAGCGCACTTTTGAGGCCCGGGCCTGGCTTTACAGCCTGGCACGGGTGCCGGGGAAATCTCAGGAGTCCTTAGATCTAGCGCGTGAGTTATTTCGCAACCCCCAAAACCGTGTGGACTCGATCCGCTGCTTGTTGTTTGCCTTAGAGTGGCAAGAGAAGGGCGAGCGTACGATGGAAGACTTGCTGGCGCAGTGCTTCGAAGATCACAAGACGGCTGCCGAGATGCTGCGGCTCTATCAGCAGAATAATGCCGATCAAATGCCTCAGGATGGAGTGATGGTGGCGATGCAATGGCTGAAAGAGCAGGATGGCAAGCAGTGAATTGTGATTTTTTTGCACTCTGTGCATAGTTTGTCTCGACATAGGGTAGCTGTTTCCTGCATTTTCTCCCGACAAACTTTTTGACGATTCATGCGCATTGCTTTATTCGGAGACATACACGCGAACCTAGAAGCTCTCGAAGCTGTCCTAGCGGACGCTCGCGAGCAACATTGTTCGGACTACGTGTGTCTCGGTGACGTCGTCGGCTATAATGCCAATCCTGCGGAGTGCCTCGAAATCGTTCGTGAAATGAACTGCCCCGTCGTTAAGGGTAATCACGATGAAGATGCCTCGGGCGATCATTCACTTGAAACGATGAATCCCACTGCGGCCACTGCACTCATGTGGACGCGTGAGCAACTCAATCAAGAGCAGCGCGAGTGGTTGCGGAAAATGCGCATGGTGCGTCAAGTGGCCGACTTCACGGTAGTTCACAGCACCTTGGATCAGCCGACGAATTGGAATTACGTGACCAATCGTTTCGATGCGATGTCGAATTTTTCCTATCAATTTACGCAAGTTTGTTTCCACGGTCACACACACGTGCCACGGGTCTACATCAAGGACTCCAAGGTGCACGAAGTCGCTGCTGAATCCGTCGTGATCGAGCCTGGATCAAAATATTTCATCAATGCAGGATCAGTCGGTCAACCACGCGATGGTGACTGGCGTTCATGCTATGCGATCTACGATATCGAAAGTCGATTGATCGTGTTCCGTCGGATCGAATATGATTTGGCCAAAACGCAGAAGAAAATCCTCGATGCAGGATTGCCACCGATGCTCGCCGAGCGCTTGGCGGATGGTCGCTGATTTGCTGAGTTACAAAGTCCGCGAAAGTTTGAAGGTTTCGGCGTTTTTCCTACCACGAAATACGCGAAATACACGAAAGGAAGAGTATGGGAAAATGGTTTTCGCCTAATAACGATTAACTGATAACCAATAACTTCACGGCACAGTTTCCTTTTGCCTATGCTGATTTTTTTAGATGCATGTGGCCCTCAAAGCAGATCTTGTTCCTCTTGCAATATCTTGAAATCTTGTGACCAAATTGCGTGTAGGTCCTGTGGATTTGATGTGATCTTTGATGAGGCTTGGCGCTTCCACCTTCGCATCGCTTCGGCGAGACGGGTGGAAAGCGCCGCCACGAAAAAAACCTTCCTGCACGAGTGGCGGGAAGGTTTTTTAAGATTGCTTGATGTAGAGTAATTACGCGCGGTGGGTCCACTCGGGGAGGCGAATGATTTCGCCACCTTTTTGTGCGGACTCGTGCGAGAGAATACCGGTGCAAGTGATGTTCGCGGATTCGATCGCGTTTGGATAGGCATCTACGCCGCTTTGCAGCATTTTGACGAATTGATAAACGAGGTGCGGGTGAGAACCACCGTGGCCAGCACCTTGGGTGAAGGAAAGATGCTCCTCGCCGCCGTCGCCACCATAAACACCACCCGTGGTGAAGAGTTGGATTTCTTCAGGAAGGTAGTGAGCGAAGTCGGGGCAGGTGACTTCTTCGGGGATTTCTGGCTCAGGTTTTTTCGCGGTGTGCACGACCAAGGGACGGTGCTCGATGAGCGGCCACTCGACGGATTTTTTCTGACCATAGACCTCGAAGGATTCGCGGTATTGGCGTGCGACATCGAAGAGTGAACGATAGAGATGAGCGGAGACATCGCTGTCCTTGAACTTGATGTGCGTGGTCTCGACGGCATAGGGTGAACCGTAGCAGGAGTGCATGGATTCATCGATGGTGCCAGAGCCAAAGCAGGAAACGTATTCGGCTTCATTGCGAGCGAGTCCGAGGATCGGGCCGACGCAGTGCGTGGCATAATACATCGGCGGCAAACCAGGCCAGTAGCCAGGCCAACCTTCCATGTCTTGTTGGTGGGAGGCCTTGAGGAATTGCAGTTTGCCGAGCTCGCCTTTGTCGTAGAGCTCTTTCATGTAGAGGAACTCACGAGCGTAGCAAACGGTTTCCATCATCATGTACTTCAAGCCAGTTTCCTTGACCAGTTCCACGATGGTTTTGCAGTCCTCGACGGACGTTGCCATCGGCACGGTGCAAGCCACGTGTTTGCCAGCTTTCAATGCGGCGATGGTTTGTGCTGCGTGATCAGGGATCGGTGAATTGATGTGAACTGCGTGTACGTTGGGGTCCTTGAGCAGGTCCTCGTAGCTGGTGTAGCGAACGGGAATGTTGAATTTGTCACCGACTTCATCCAGTTTGGATTGGGTGCGCTGGCAAATTGCATACATATTCACGCCTTTGAGGCGCTGGTAGATGGGGATAAACTCGGCTCCGAAACCGAGACCTACGATGGCGATATTGATGTCTGACATGCTGAGGGTTTTGTTACCAGATGGTCAGCATTTTGGCTAGTTGCATTTTGTGTCATTCTTT
>CANHKJ010000150.1 GCA_947460915.1 Verrucomicrobiia bacterium | reverse complement strand
GCGGCACTCGGCACTGGTGCTAAGACGGTCAACCTTACCAATGGCACGGCCGGACGTTCACAGTTCTACCTAGATGGTAGCTCAGCGAACATCACCGTTCCTGATACCGTATCCTTCTTCACCAGCAGTACGAACTTGAGCCATCCAGCCATTGGCAACTTGGCAGGTGACAATGTCATCAGTGGTTCGATTACCCTCGCTGCCGGTGGTGGTAGCACTGCTGTATCAGTTCTGGGTGGAAGCCTTGCGCTGAATGGAGGCATTTCTTCTAACAGCAGCGGTCGATCGCTCATCCTTGGTGGTGCGACGGGAGCTCCTGGCGCCATCAATGGAGTGGTCAGTGACGGCACAAATCCAGTGGGCATTCAAGTTTCTGGTGAGAACGTTTGGAAACTGACCAGTGCCAATACCTACACGGGTCCCACCACCGTCAACAGCGGCACTCTCCTCGTCAATGGCACCCAAAACATCGCCACAGGTGCGGTCAATGTTGTTGGTGGCACCCTCGGCGGCATCGGCACCCTCGGAGGCAATGTCACGGTGCAAGCTGCGGGAACCATTGCTCCCGGTGAAGGCATCGGCATCCTAACCACTAGCAATGCAACTACCATCGACGGCACACTCCGTGTTGACATTGATGGTACTTCTGCTGACAAGCTCGTGGTTGGCTCTACCCTCGATATTGGTGGCGCAACGCTCACAGTCAATGCGACAGGAGCTGGCCCCACACAGCCTGTTTACATCATTGCTCAGGCCTCCGCTCCCATTGTTGGAACCTTTGCGACGACCAACATCCCCGCTGGCTACAACGTGGTCGTCAACTACGATGGTCTTAATCAAATTGCTCTTGTCAGCGGAACACCCTACAGCAATTGGGAAACCGCGAATGGCATCACTGCTGCGGGTGCTGCGGCTGACTCCGATAACGACGGTGTGAGCAACGGCATCGAATTTGTCATCGGTGGTGATCCTTCAGGTCCCGGCTCTGACTCCAACAGCTTGTTGCCGACTGTAGCTACCACGGAAACTCATTTGAACTTTGTCTTCCGTCGTTCCGATGTTTCGGCAACCTATGAACCATTTGTCGAATACAGCAACTCACTCGATGGTTGGGCCACAGCAACGAATGGCACGGACGGTGTCGTGATCTCGGTAGAAAATGATCCGTTCCCCAGCGAGCCGGGCATTGACCGCGTGACCGTGAGCATTCCTCGCAGCTTGGCAGCTCCGGGCTCGAAATTGTTCGCACGTCTAAAAATGGTGGTGCCGTAATGCATCACTGGGTAGATCGGCCCTCAGACCTCGCAAAACGAACGGGCTGGATTCCTAGAGAGTCCAGCCCGTTTTTTCCGAGGTGCGCGGATGTCACACCATCGAATGGATGCCGAAGGAATTACCCTCGGTATCGAGGCACAGCGCCATGAAGCCATAGGGGCCAATCGAGGTTTTTTCCTGTGCCACGGTGCCACCAGCAGCGGCTACGCGAGCTGCTTCCACGGCGCAATCCATCGAGGAAAAATACACCAGCGTGCCCTCCTTCGATGGCTTGCGCATCGGGTCTTTCACCAAGGCACCTGGCGCGCCGTAAAGTCCCGCGGATTGCTCCGACATCGGAAAAAACATCATCTCGATGCCTGGAACAGGGGGGGCAATTTTTTCGAACATAAAACCAAAAACGCTACCGTAAAAAGCACGGGCGCGTTCGATGTCTTCCACGTAGATTTCAAACCAAGCGACAGGATTCATTTTCATCAAAGCTGATGATATCCTAGCGCTTGATGATGACAATGAGAAAAAAGTGACGCATTAGGGCAACCAACCAAAGAGTTGGAAGAGCTTGACCATCAGATAACCAACGATGGCAGCTGCGGGTAGTGTCAAAACCCAAGCCCAGATGATGCGTTCGATCAATGAGAGGTTCAGTGCGTTGAATCGCTTGGCGCAGCCTACGCCCATGATTGCAGTGGTGATGCTGTGGGTAGTGGAAACAGTCATACCCAAGCTACCCGTGACAGCCAACAGGGTGGCAGCAGTTGTTTCGGCAGCGAAGCCGTGAACTGGGTGAAGTTTGACCATTTTGTGACCGAGTGTTTTGATGATTTTCCAGCCACCAGCAGCAGTGCCTGCGGCCATGGTCAAGGCGCAGATGATTTTGATCCAAGCGGGAACATCGGGCGAGAGGCCATCAACCTTTTTGGCCGCCGTGGCAAGGGTTGGCTTTCCAGCAGCCGTAGCTGCATCCATTTCTTGTTGCAGCGTTTTTTTCCAATCGGTGAACTTGGCCGCGACCATTTTGCCAATCAAGGGAATCTTAGGCATGAGGCGCTCTGCTTCTTTTGCTAACAGATCATCGTGAGTTTGTTTCGCGGCAGCCATGGTGCGCACGGCATCAGACTCCTTGCCTGCCTCGGTATATGCGGTGGCCGCTAAGGTGAAAAACGCTTCGCGAAATTCGCCATTTTTGAGCATGGCGGCCTCGGATTCAAGAATCGCGGCTGCTTCGCTGATCTTGGCGGCATCGGGTGCTTTTTCCTGCAAGATCATGATGGCTTCCTCGGCATGCTGAGTTTTGTCCATTTTCAGAAAGGAACACCAATTCGGAAGAGTTTGGAAACTACCCGCTGCGGTCGCGGTGACGAGAGCCAGCGTGATCACGCCCATGGTTTTTTGGGCATCGGCAAGACCGTGGGCGAAGCCCATGTAGGCGGCACTGGCGATTTGCGCTTTGCCAAAAAAGCGATTGATGAATCGAGGTCGAGCATTGCGCAAAATCAGGTAGAAAAAGCCCATGATGACGAAGCCGCCGACGAAACCAATGATCGGCGAGGTAATCATCGGCATGATGACTTTGTGCAGCACGCCTTCCATCACCATCTTGCCGTCCTTCATTTTCTCCACCGACCAAATGATGGCCTTAGGATTATTGTGAGCGCTCGCAAAAGCAGCACCGCAAATGCCGCCGACGAGAGCGTGGGTAGAGCTGGAAGGTAGACCGAACCACCAGGTGATGAGGTTCCAAGTGATGCCGCCGAGCAAGGCGCAGGCAATGACGAGGGGTGAGATAAATTGTGAATCGACAAGCCCTGATGACACGGTTTTGGCTACGGCATGCCCTGCCAAAGCGCCGATCAGGTTGGTAATCGCCGCGAGTGCGATCGCTTGACGGGGCGTTAGCACCTTTGTACCGACAACTGTCGCGATGGAGTTGGCGGTATCGTGGAAGCCATTGATATACTCAAAGGCAAGCGCCACGAAGATGACGAAAAAAATGATCCAAAGGCTCATGGTGCGGGGATCAGGAGTTTTTCAGAACGATTTGAGTCACCACATTGCCGGCATCGCGGCAGCGGTCGATAACTTTTTCGAGCAAATCATAAAGATCGCGCATTGCCATGGCCTTGATCGGCTCGACGTTGCCACTGTAAATTTCCTTCAGGTAACCGAGCACGAGCTGATCGGCACGACCTTCGAGCTCCTGAAGCTGGTCGTTTTCGTTTTTTACGTCTTCGAGTTTGGGGCTCTTGGAAATCATCGCGACCATACGGCAAACGACTTTGGCCGACTCCTTGGCGATGCTCATTTGCGGGGCGAAATCAGAGGCCGTCACGTGTTGATGCATGATCTCGAAGCGCTCGCCGAATTTTTCTACGGTCTTGGGAATGCGATAAAGCGCACGAGAGAGTGTTTCGATGTCTTCGCGGTCAAGCGTGGTAACGAATGTGCGGACGAGTTCCTCGCTGATAAGTTCAGCAGTGCGTTTTTCATGACGACGGGCTACGGCCAGCTCGGACAGGGACACTTGGCCATTGTTTGAATTGAGCAAGCGGTCGAGGGCTTCAATGCTTTCATAAGCAGACTTGGCGCTGGCGTCGAGGAGTTCAAAGAATCGGTCGGATTTTCCAAAAATTTTCGCTAAAGAGATCACCGCCCAAATGTGACGATTTCGTCACATTGAGCAAGTATATTTTGTTACGGTTGCGTCACTCTTTGCGAAGGGATGATAAATCAGGTGGATGTGTAAATCCATCGCACCCTCTGCTTTTTGATTGCACAGAACTAGGATTTGTGAATGATAATGATAAGAAATTTCCCCGATTTATGATGTCACGATCACCCCTCTATTGTCGCCATTTTTGCCCAGCTTTGCTGTCATCTCATGGCTGCATACTCATAGCGCGCCCAAGTAGGTTCGCCACGACACCATAAAAGAACGCCGGTCATTTTACTGCGAGATTGCGAATACGGATGTTGCGATACCAAGCTTCTGATTGGTGATCAGTGAGCATGATACGACCTTTACCTGACGCGAACTCCGGTTTGTTCTTGAATTTGCTCGCAGCAACTAACGTTTTCCACTCGGGAGATTTGGTGTCAGCGGAAACGACCAATTTTCCATTGAGGTGGTGCTCGACGGTGCCATTGCGGCTAATGACGCGACTGATGTTCCATTCGCCGGCTTTTTTCAAAGGCTTGTCCGTTGGCGCGGCCTTGATGTCGTAAAAGCTCGCGGTGGCATGATTGCTGCCGATTTTCCCATCGGGGCTCACGCCATCGTCGATCATTTGATACTCGATGCCAAGCCAATCGTTACCGATTTTTGTGACCCAATACTTGAGCCCGTTGTTGGCACTGGGGGCGATTTTCCATTCCCATTCGAGCTCGAAATCGCTAAACTCTTCGGTGCTAATCAAATTACCGCCTTGTCCCTTGAGGTGGATGATGCCCTCCTCGACCTGCCAACCCTTGCCAGGTTCTTTACCATCAAGCGCAGTCCATCCACTCATGGTTTTGCCGTTGAAAAGTGATTGCCAGCTGGGCTCAGCAGCATGCACCGCAGGAGAACTCAAACTAATAGCGGCGGCGATGGTCAGTAAAAATGCTGGTTTCTTCAAGAAATTGGTCATGCTTCTCTTTTACGTGCGAATTTTTCCTTGTCGATCAAAGATCACGTCTTGCGCAGGAAAAAATCTGTGGCATAGCTGTGAAATCAAATGACCGACAACACCGAGACACCTTCACGCGCCTTCATGCCCTATCCGGTTTCGACCTTGAGTCCGCCGATCGTTCCGAATGATTTGAGCAGCTTCAAGTCTCGCGGAATCAGCGAGGTGCAACGCGATTTACAACAAAAACTCCGTGAAATCCGCGAACAATATCTCCAAGCGATCGATCATTTTAACTGGAATAAGCTAGTCTACGAGGCATCGATCCAGTTCGAGCCAGTCGTAGGCCAAACTTACTACCTCTACGCAATGTCACGCGGCAATGTACTCTCAATGATCGCCCCAAACGAGTGGCCGATGCGTCATCTTGCTACGGTGCGGCTCAATATTGACCGCCAATGGAAAGTCGAAGCCCTCGGTGCGACGGTGGATTCCCATGAACTATTCGGCACCGTTGAAACCGCAGGCTCATCGATGTGAGCGGTCTCGCTGTGTAGCGAAGAAAAACCGAGAAATTTTCATCCAAAGACGCTCGCCGCATGAAAGCTGATGGCAAAAAGAATGAGCATCAGGCCGCCTAAGGCGAGCAGGCTGTTCATGCCTTTTCCCGCAGGCTCGGTAAAGACGCGAAAGAGCAGAAACATCCCCAAGGTCAACAACGGCACTGAGGCGAGCGTGAGCCATGGTAGGCCGTGCTTCAGCCAAAGCAAACCGCAGAAAGCTGCGACTTTCACTTCTAGCCAGACTAAGAAACGGGCGCCACGGTCACCAAGTCGCACGGCCATGGTGTTTTTGCCAGTGCTGGCATCTTCTTCGCGATCGCGGAGGTTATTGATCGAGATCAACACCGCTGAAAGCAGACCAATCTGAAATCCTAACAGCATTGCTTCTTCGCGCCATTGGTTCATTTGAATCAACACAGTACCACCCACGGCAATGATGCCAAAAAACGCGACGACAAAAATCTCGCCCATACCCCGGTAGGCTAACGGAAATGGCCCACCCGTATAGCCGTAGGCCAAATACAAAGAGGGCAGACCGATGGCGATGATCGGCCAACCAACGGCTTGATAGAGCACTACGCCACAGAGTGTTGCAAGAAAAAGAAACAATCCCGCCGCGATGAATACAGCACGGCGAGAGATCAATCCACTCGAGGTAACCCGAGTCGGCCCGAGACGTTTTTCTGTATCAGCACCTTTCTGTGCATCGATGGCATCATTGAAAAAATTCGTCGCAACCTGGATGCATATCGCCCCAGCTAAGGTACAAAACGCCAACCAAGGATTCCATGAGCCTTGCAATTTCCACGCCAAGACGCATCCCGCCCATACCGGCACGATGGCGGCAGGCAGGGTTTTCGGACGAGCAGCAAGGAGCCAGTTTTTCATGAATGGAGTGGTTGAAAAGGCATTTTTAACGACGGATGGAAGGCAGGATTAATGAAGAATGATTTTGTTGGCTGCGTATCCGATTAAGATACCCACCATCATGAATAAAATGCCTCGAATCATATTTTTTCGAACGAATAACCAATCACCATGAACCCATAACTTCCTTCTTATGTCTTAAATCTTCAAGCGCAGCGATCTTGTTTCTCCATCAAGGCACCCGAGGGAACTTGGTGAAGTCGGGCTTGCGTTTGTCGAGGAATGCTTGTTTGCCCTCCTTGCCTTCCTCACTCATGTAGTAAAGAAGCGTGGCATTGCCGGCGAGATCGAGCAGACCCATTTGGCCATCGCAATCGGCATTGAGAGCGGACTTGAGACAGCGCAGCGCGAGCGGCGAGTGCGCAAGCATTTCGCGGCACCATTGCAGGGTTTCTTTTTCCAAATCAGCGAGCGGCACCACGGTATTAACGAGTCCCATGTCGAGCGCTTGCTGAGCATCGTATTGACGGCAGAGATACCAAATCTCACGAGCTTTTTTCTGACCAACGATGCGTGCCAGATAACTGGAACCGAGTCCGCCATCGAACGAGCCAACTTTGGGACCGGTCTGGCCAAAGCGCGCGTTATCGGCAGCGATGGTGAGATCGCAGACGATGTGCAGCACGTGACCACCACCGATGGCGTATCCTGCCACCATGGCCACGACGGGCTTGGGCAAGCCGCGGATTTTTTTCTGTAAATCCAATACGTTCAAGCGAGGAACTCCGTCATCACCGACGTAGCCGGCATGGCCGCGGACTTTTTGGTCACCTCCCGAGCAAAAGGCGAGATCGCCTTCACCAGTGAGAATGATCACGCCAACCTTCGGGTCTTGGTGTGCGAGCTCGAAGGCTTGGAGCATTTCCATTACCGTCTTGGGCCGAAAGGCATTGCGCACTTCCGGGCGATTGATCGTAATTTTAGCGATCTGTCCCTCATCAATGGTCTCGTATCGGATGTCTTCGAATTCAGCAGCAGTAGTCCACATGGCG
>CANHKJ010000149.1 GCA_947460915.1 Verrucomicrobiia bacterium | reverse complement strand
GGTTGGCACCTGCGAATCTGACACGACGGCTGGGCGACGGAGGTTTCATATTGGATAGAATGATGGTGAGGCTAGCAGGCGTAGCAGAGCCGGCCCTCGGTGTTGATTTGGAGGCAATGGTCGGCTCTGAACAGCGCGCGGAGTTCCTCTGGGGTCTTGCGATAATGGGAGGCCACCTCCGGCAGCCTGTTGCCCAATGCCACAATGGCGGCCTTACCCCGCGCCGCGGCGGGGATTCGGATACCGGCTGGGAATTCCGGGCGGGGCGTTTCCTGACTTGGGGAGGGCGTCAGGGCGCCAGCGAAAATAGCCGCCGACATGAGTAGCACTCTCCCGGTGGAGGATGCGAAGTTTTGAAACGGCAGGATCATGGATGATTCGGGATTCATTTACTTTCAGTAGCGGCGACCTGGGTAGTACTACAGAAAATTACAAGCTTCAACACCGATTTCACCGTTTTTCCCTGATCCGCATTGCCGGGGATGTTCAGGACCTCGTAATTGTTCAGGCGCAGCTTGTAGAGGGAAAGCGGAGGTGGTGTTCACCATTTCCCCCCATCCAATCTTCGTCAAGGCTACGACAGGCAGGTCGGTCCGACCCATGGCTCTTCCAGCGGCATCCAGCACTGAGCAAATTCCCAGCAGCCCGATGGTGCTGATGTCGCTCAGCTCTTAAAGCTCTTGATCGGCTTACCGTCGTCGAGCAGATCACCGATGCGGTTCGCCGTGTCCTTGAGCAGCGATGCCGCAGCAAAGACGATGACATCGATCGATGGATCAACAAAAGGAATGCCATCGAGCGCGGTGACCAGTCCGGCGAATTTCCCTACATAGCTGAGATACTAGAGTGACTTCATGAAAACGGGGGAATTTGTCAACGTTGGGGGCTATCTATTCCTCTTCAAATGGTTGAACCGTCGTAGCCAGCGACGATCCATGACAAAGAAAACCTTCACAGAACGCTGGCACACATGGGATCTACCCATAGCACGCATCGTGGAAGAATACCCGAAGAATGGATTGACGCCACCGCCCAAGCCTGCATGAATCAAAGCGATCAAATGAATCAATCCACGCGCTCTGTTTGCGCTTCTATCCGAGGAGCCTAGTGCGGTAGTTTCGCACGCTGGGATCTGCGAGGGGGACCTCGCAGCCTTATTTTATTGGGTTGTGCTGGGTTCGGTTCACTCAATGTCGCTGGGCACCAATGCAAAAGAATCAGGAGAATAAGCTACATCCAACGGCGGGTAACGTCCTTCTTTGAATTCGGGCTTCCATCCCCGCCGTGGATGAGCTATACATTAGGCGTTTCCTGGCGACTGCTCAAATTGGACACTTTCGAGAATTACCAATCAACCCAATACCAACATGAACTACAAGATCCACCACCTTATTGACTTCATTCCAGACTGGGCTTTTCAGACTTTTGCGCCACTCGTCGGTCTGCTTTTCTTCACGGGCCTGGCACTGAACCTGCATCCTAGAGCGCGTCGATTCGCTTTCCCTCTCATGGCCGCGAGCGCCGTTGCCGTGATTGTGGGTTTCGCGTTCTTCCACATTGGCGCGTCATATTTTATGGCACCTCCTGCCGAAGTCTCATCGGACGCTGTTCATTCTCTAGCTCAGGCCGTCGGATACGCGTTGCAGCCCCTTCGCTTATCCTACGTCGTTAGTGCTATTACCTTGCTTTCTTGTATCATTTTTTTCTCAGCGGCATACCGCCTGTCACGAGGAGCCACGCATTAACTCCCAACTGCCACAAACGCCAATCAACCAATATGGATCAATTTGCTGATCTCTTGCATATTCAATTTCCGTCATTGTTGAATCATCTGAAATATGTATTTTCATGGCTGAAATTGAACAGTGCTTGTCACCATCGCGCCGCGTTCGTCGGTGAGTGAAATGAACCAAGTGTTCGCATCGGTAGGAGGCTTCGGCGCGGTGACGATGCCTTTTTCAATCTGCGCGGGTAGGTTTTTCCACTCGCGATTCGAGCGCAGGCCGCTGTCGGTGGTGAAATGCAATGCGGCGGATTTCAAGGGCACGGCACTCTCGAAGCTGAGTTGGATGGTATCGCCCTGAGTAGTGATCTTGCCCGGCACGGCGAGTGGTTTGCCATTTCGACAAAAGGAATCGATGAACAACCCGATCTCCTGCGGGGCCCAGCCTGGTGGATGACCGTGGGGCATTTTCACTTCGATGCGGATCTGCTTATTACCTGGAATCACATCGAAGCTTTTCTGGTAACTATCGAGCGGATAATGCACATCGTTCGTGCCATTGACCCAAAGGATCGGCACGCGGCAACGTGGAAGCAGGCTTGATGGATCGTAGGCTTTCACCCAGTCATCGCTACGGTCGCCGAGTTTGTCGATGGATGGCTTTTGCACCGATTCACCTTCGTGCAAAAAACCACAACCATACACGGGCACTGCTGCTTTGAAGCGATCATCGAGCGAGGCCACGAGACTGGTGGTGTAGCCGCCCCAACTGATGCCGGTCACTGCGGTGTGATCGGCATCGACTTCGGGAAATGAGCGCAGCAACGAATGCGCACGGATAACACTTGCCGCCGCGTGATAGGGCCAGTCGTCCGAGACATCGCCGCCGATGGTATCGAACTTCTCTCCATGTCCTTGATCGGGGCCGCCGTTTGGCAAGCGTTTGCGGGTTTGTGGATTGTGAGCTTGGCCTGCTACGGGATTTCCCTTTGCATCGAAGATGAGATCGTTCGGTTTACTGCCGGACAAATCCATCGCGATCGCCGCATAGCCGCGCTTGGCCCACAGATGCGCCCATTCCGCGAATGCCGTTCCACCGCCGCCATGAATCAGCACCACGCCAGGAAACTTCGTGCCGGGCTTCGCTTCACCGAGTGTGAGGGGCGATGCATAATAGGCGAATACCTCGGTGCTCTGGCCCTTATAATTTTCACCCGTATAGAGCAAAGCATGTACCGAACCCGTCTGCGTCAACCAATGCATCGCAGGAGCGCGTTTCAACTCCGTGAGATTCCAGAGACCGATTTGCTCGCGATCTTCTGCATGGAGAGGCGAGAATAACAGGGCGCAGGTGAAGAGGAAATGGAGTATGTGCTTCATAAAGTTTTCCCAGTGATCTATTGGCTGCGTATCGGCAGCGAGCAAACGAATGCCAACAAGGTTGAGTCGTAGCCTGGGTTTTCGGGACTATGATGGATCGTAGGCATGATTCACCCACGCTCCGATCCACCATTTTTCGGTCTTCTTTCTACATTAGGGGGTAGGCGTTGCGAGCAGGCGGAGGAATTGTTTTTCTAAACCAGTTGGTAGGGTGTAGGAGACTGAGTTGCCGTTATCAGTGCCAGACACGTTCGTCCAGGTGCTGAGGTCAGCCGAGGTTTGCACCTGCCAAGTGCCGTTGTAGGTCGGATCCATAGCCCAAGTTACTGTGTTGGTTGCGTCCAAGCCGGGCATGGAGGTGAACGATGAGCCAGTTTGACCCATGAAGTATTCGATGCCGTTAGGCACACCGTCGTTGTCGTGGTCTTGCTCTGGGGTTTGACTAGTGGCACCGTTTCTGCTGGCCCAGCCCGTGTACGTGCCGTAGGCCACATAGAGCAGTCCGTCACCAGTGATCTGGCTGGAGGTGTGCTGAGCTGTAGGATGACCGATGCGTCCCCATGTGCCACTGGGCATGAGCAAGCCATCGATGAGTAGTTCGTCGATGACATCGGTGCCTACGAAGTCGAGTTGCATGGTTGTGCCCGTGGTCTCCAGTTCGACGTCGGCAGTGTCATTGAGTGATGCTTGTTCGAGGATCAGTGTACCCTCTTGGACTATGGTGCGGCCGGAGTAACGGTTCTCGCCGGTGAGCTTCATGGTGCCTGGCCCAGCTTTGGTCACGCTGCTTGTACCCGTTTGAGTGATGGCGGCACTCACGAGCAGGTCGGTAGCTGCAGATCCATCAGCCACAGTAAAAGTGACGTTTGGGCTGGAGTCAGGACGAATGCGAATGCGACCAGAGATGGTTGCTGTATCTGCACTAGCAAAGGTGTTCACCGAACTGTTCCCCCATTCGAAATGTAAGCCAGCTGGGTCGCTGACCCCGCCGTTCACTCGCAACTCGCCGCCAGTCATGTTTACTGTGGCATTCCACACGTGTGAAACATGCTGTGCATCCACCAATCCGCCGTTGATAGTAAGCGTGTCGATTTTATTGCCGTTATTGTAGCCGAATCCCGTGCCATCGCCGCCGGTATAGCGGAGCTCGCCATCAGTGTTCACGGTCACCGTTCCGCGCAGGTTTCCATTTCCGTAGTTTGATCCTGCGACTTCAAGCACGCCGCCATCTACCGTAGTGCCGCCGGTGTGCGCGGTGTTTGCCGCGAGTGTGAGTGTGCCGCTACCGCTTTTGATCAGTGCGAGAGAGTAGGCATCATTGCCGGTATTGTTGCGAATGATACCAGAATAGGTCGTATCGGTACTCTGGTTGACTGTCAGTGTGCCGCTTGCGCTGGCCGCTCCGAAGCCGCCATGGGAGTTTTGCACCACGGCATACTGGTTCGCTGATGCGAGCGAGGCGATGGTCTGATTGTTGCCGTAGAGTGCGAACTCGTTGTGAGCACCGCTTGAGTTAAAAAGCAAATCTACGTTGGGTCCGAACTGATTGGGCTGCTCCATCACAAGAAAAGAGCCTGGATTAATCAGCTCGACATTTCCGCGGATGGCATAATTCGTGGAGCTTCCAAAACGGACGTGACCACCATTGATCGTGAGTGTGCCAGTATGCGAATTGTCGCCTGATAGCCGCAAAGTGCCACCGCCTGTTTTATTCAGAGCCCCAACGCCAGAGACTGGGCCACTGAGAGTGATACTGCCGTTGTTGGCATAGAACTCCACCGCAGAGTTCACGGTAAATGCGCCGGTGTAGTTGTCGTTGAAGTTGTCAACTTGCTGAATCTTGCCGCCGTTCAACGTAAAATTGTTCGCCAATGTCAGCCCAGCCCAAGTATTGAAGATGCCCGCATTGATCGTGATTGGGGCGGTGCCAAGGGAGGTGTTTTCATGCGGGGTAATCTTGCCGCCATCCAAGACGAAACCTGCAAGATTCGTCGCGCCTGTGAGTAGTCCGACTTCACCACTCCCTACCTTAGTCAAGACAAACCCACCACCATCGATGTGGTTCACGGTATTGTTAGGATCGGAGTTGAAGTCCAATCGCCCAATGTCCCAGCGCCCGCCATCGCCGCCGATGCTCGTATTGCCCGTCAGGGTGATTCCACGAATCGCGTTGAGATTATCACCACCTGTGTTGACGAGCGCGCCGATTGAGCTATCTGCGCCAGCGCCAGCGATCTGGATATTTTGCGTGTATCCTTGGAGAGCAGAACCATTGATGTCGAGCGTAGCACCGCTATTGACGATAATGGCCGAGCCGTTGCTACCGAGCGCCGAATTACTTCCTGCTTGCAAAATACCTGCCGATATTGTTGTGCCGCCGCTGTAGGAATTGGCAGCGGAGAGCGTCAAGGTACCTGTTCCGCTCTTGGCGAGCGACCCACTGCCAGAGATGACGCCGCTGAGAGTTTGATTCGAGGAGCTTCCGAATGCGAGGGCGCCTGCATTCGTGATGCCCCCTGAGAAAGAGCCTGCACTGAGCGTGGCGGAATCTGTGACTGAGATCGTGCCACCTGTGCGCATCGTGATTGAGCCTCCGCTGACATCGCTCGATCCCGAGATGGAAAGAGTGGAGGTGCCGCTGTTCCAAGCTGCGGCACTCCAGTCCGTGCCGCCACCTACCGTGATAAGCCCCGTGGTGGCATTGCCGGTGAGCACAGCGGGTCCGGAAAAATGCGCCGAGGAGCCAGCGCCAGCCGTAATCGCTAGACCGTGGAAGGCACTAAGATTGGTTGCGAAACCTTGGAAGGTTGAGTTGTCAATCACGGCTGTTGCGGTTTGGCCGCTGGAGTAGCTGCCGCTGGGATCCGCGCCGCTGATGGTCGTGATTCCACCCGTGTTGCCAGGGTAACTCCATGCATTGGTCGCGCTACCGACGATTGCGCCGTTGATGGTTCCGCCCCAAGTGGCATCGATGGTCCAACTGAGATTGACCGTGCCATTGATCGTTCCGCCGGCCAGTGATGAGAGGTTAAAGTGCATGTAGGTGACGTCCCGATCGCCACCACGATCATAGACGGAGCCCCAGCCGTTATCGCCTAAGCCGAGTCCAGCAGTCGTGCCGCCGCCCTGTCTGCGCGCTTGGTCGGTTGCTGATATTGAGAAATTTTCGGTAGCAGTGCCGTAATTGTAATCAGCTGCCTGAGATGCTGTGCTGGCAAGGAGAATGTAACTGGGGATAGCGAAAATGGCGGTTCGCAGGGATGACGCGGATTGATATTTTGGTTTCATAGGTATAATTGTGGAGACTTTTTTGGTTCTCATATCGTACGTAGCCACGATATGAACTCAAGTGGGTTGCTTGGATTTATTAGGGTTGATTTGACTGAAAAACCAATTACTCTTTTGCCGCAGCTACGGCAAGGTTTTTTTGCGAAAATCTGTATTGTGCGCTCGGGTAGGTTTTCGATTTTCTCGAAATATGATGATTCTGATGAATTTCGAAAAGTTTGCGATCTTGATCACTTCAACGCGGAGTCATTTGGGGAGTCCAATGAGCGTCGAGTTTCGCGCGGAGGTCTTTGACGATTTCAGGGTGGGCCGCGGCGATGTTGTTTTCTTCTTTGGGATCGGCTTTCAAATCGAAAAGCATCGGCTGTGCGGCCTTGAGTGTGACCATGAGATCGGGGCTGATATACTTGTCAGACGGGATTTTTTTCAGCGCGTCTGCGGTGTCGTAAGTCCGCGGCAAAACCAGACGCCAGCGGCCATCGGTGACCCAGCGCCACAGCACATTGGCGGCGGGATCATCGAGCGATTGTGAACGGATGGTGAAATCCTCGCCGAAGACGTGTTGGCGTGCTTGCACCGCTTTGTGATCGAGCAGGTTGATTCCTTTGAGGTCGGCTGGCACGGGCAAATCGAGCGCTGCTAAGACTGTGGGCACGAAGTCGATCGATGAGGCCATAGCTTCTGATTTTGTTGCTTTGACACGTGCCGGCCAACGGATCAAAACCGGCGTGCGATGTCCGGCATCATAGGGTGTTGTTTTGTTTTTGGGTGCGTATTTTGCGGCTGATGGGGACTGAATCCAGCCATTGTCAGCAACGTAGATGACGATGGTATTTTCGGCGAGTTTTTGACTTTCGAGATGAGATAGTAACTCACCGCAGGTTTCATCAAACCACTCGCACATGGCCCAGTAGCGAGCGATGTGTGGGGAGTTGGTTTTGCTTGCATACTTTTTGAACAAGCGATCCGGAGGAGTGTGCGG
>CANHKJ010000148.1 GCA_947460915.1 Verrucomicrobiia bacterium | reverse complement strand
GCGATTCAGACGCTGAATGGCTTGCTACCTGCTGTAGTAACGGCCAAAAATGCGGCATCATCCACATCGCCGGTGTGGTTGGTGCCGGTGCACGCAGGATTTGATGCCGCAACGATGACCTATGACAATGTGCACCCGAATGCCATCGGCGAAGCACATGTTGGCCTGCGTGTGGCGGCTTCCTTGGGACTAACAGAAACGCCCTTGAACAATGTTGTTTCTTCATCAGTGGTCTGTGATGCTCTGCCTTCTTCTTCGTTTGCAAAAATTTACCAAGGCAATGCAATCTGGGGTGGCACGAGTTATGCGAATGCATGGTTTGAAAGTGGTGCACTCACCGAATCGATCGTCAATGGCGATGATTTACGTGTGACATCGGGTACCGTTGGTGCTTCTTGGTTCGAGGGCACAAGCACGGGTTGGGCTGCAGGAGTAGCGGGATCATGGACGGCGGAAGTGCGGATGAAATGCAACGCCAACGCCAATGGTTTTGTGTTGTGGTTTGGCACGGGCACGAAACGCATCATCATCGAGGTCATGGGCAATGCGACACGTGACAATGGCGCGAATACGTTTAACGTCGCGCACAACAATCTCGATGGGCAGTTTCACACCTTTCGCGTGCTGCATGATGCGGTGAATGCGAAGTATCATGTCTTTCGAGATAGCATTCGTCTCACGCCCATTGCCGGAGTTACCTACGATGCCACGGCCAGTGACAATCGATTGATTTTCGGTGATTTTACCTCCGGCACTTTTGGCAATAGCTTTGATGTAGAAATCGATTCGATCCGCTACACCGCGGGCGCTGCCTTTTTGCCTGTGGATGCCGACATCGATGCCGATGGCTTAAGCGATGCGTGGGAGTGGAAATGGTATGCTTCGTTCACCGCTGCGATTCCGGCAGGCGATGATGATGGCGATGGATTTTCCAACTTGCAGGAACAAACCGATGCCTCTGATCCGTGGAATCCGAACTCGAATGGATCTCAGCCGCCTTCAGCAGGAGTCGAGAAAACATCACAAACAATTCCACGCTTCGGGCGCCATACGTTGTTGCGATTGGCGATTCATAATCCGACTCCAAACCCTGTCACGCTGAATTCGGTGACGGTGCAATTTGACAACGGTTCCGAAGCTCATCTGAGCAAAGCATTTCTGCTAGATTCGGGCGTAACGGCACAGGTGGAAAATGCTCCGATGCTATCGCAAATCAACGAGCCGAGTGCCACATGGAACGTCAGCACCAATCTCAGCATCGCACCAGGATGGCGTTACTTATGGATCGTGATCGAGCCCGAGCGTTATGCTCCGTTAGGTTCTCAAATCGATGCACAGATCAGCCAGATCAACATTGCCTCGCAGTCGATCATTCCTGATCCTTTTGTTCCTGCAGGGCAACTGACCTTAGGTCTGGTGCCGATGTTTTCCGATGTGGTACGCAGTGGCGATTTGGGGATTCACACCTTTCGCATTCCCGGTATCGTGACTGATAAGCATGGCACCTTGCATGCGGTGTATGATCATCGCTATGATGACTCGGGAGATTTGCCGGGCAACATTGACGTCGGATACTCGCGCAGTAGCGATGGCGGAGTGACGTGGAGTTCATCGCAAGTCATTCTTGACTACGATGCCGCTGTTTCAGGTTCGAGCGGCAATGGCGTGGGCGACCCTTCGATCTTATACGATCACGTCACCGACACTCTATGGACTGCTGCACTTTGGTCGCAGGGCAATCGTGCCTACAATGGCTCGGGGCCGGGAATTTTGCCATCGGAGACCGCGCAGTATGTTCTCACCAAAAGCACGAATGGCGGCGTGACATGGAGCGCCCCAATCAACATCACCAGCCAAGTCAAAGATCCTGCGTGGCGCTTGTTGTTTTGTGGACCTGGTCATGGCATTACCATGCGAGATGGCACCTTGGTATTTCCTTCGCAGATGCGTCGTGAGACCGATGGACTGGTGCGCATGTGTTTTGTCTTTTCGCGAGATCAAGGAACGACGTGGCAATTCGGCAGTGTAATCCCCGATACTTCACCGCAGACGAACGAAAATGAATTGCTCGAACTGGATGACGGACGCTTGCTTTTTTCTGGCCGCACACCTGGGGGATCGAATGGTCAACGGGCATGGTCACACTACACACCCGGCGGAGTTGATCCGCTGAAGAATGGTGCATGGTCGACGATCTATCGTTTGCCCGCGGTGCCCGATCCGGTTTGTCAGGCCTCGGTCATCCAGTGGAAAAGCACGCATGCTGGCCATTCGCGCGAGTGGCTTCTTTTTTCCAATCCAGCGGGTGGAGGTCGCACGGGTGGCACTATTCGACTCAGTCAAGATGGTGGCTTGACTTGGCCGCACGCGCGCCTGCTCTATGCCGGAAGCTATGCATATTCGTGTCTCACCATTCTCGATGACGGCTCGATTGGCGTCTTTTTCGAACGCGATGATTATACGAAAATTACCTTCGCCCGCGTCGAGGAAGGCTGGTTGCTCAACTACGACCTCGATAGCGATGGTGACCAAATGCCGGATGTCTGGGAAACTTTGCATGGCCTCAATGCCTCATCGGCCACAGATGGCGCTAGCGATGCAGACGGCGATGGAGCAAGCAATCGCGAGGAATTTCACGCGGGCACTGATCCAAGCAGTGCAGCATCGCGCCTGCGCGTCACAGGTTTTTCTCCCTTCGCTTCACCACCGCAATTGAGCTTCGCGAGCGTGCCACAACGGCGTTACCGCATCGAACAATCGGAAAATCTCCAGCAGTGGTTCGCGCTCGGCACGATCACGGCGGATCAAGCGCTGATGAACGTCGAGATTCCCGAAGCGACCTTACCCAGAAACTTTTTCCGCGTTCGCAGCGAACCGTAAACTGGTATAGTAAGCAAACCACCATTTGCCGATTGCGGAATCATTCGCTCGCGATCATTTTGCTCAGTGAGCCAGATTCACATTTACCCGCGCATTCTATGAAACAAAAGACCAATTTTTCTTATGCTACCACGCTGGTAGCATTTGCCACACTTGTCACTTCGTCGTATGCGGTCGATCGAATCAAGCAAAATAATACCACGGCCCTCAATCTGAGCGGTAGTTGGGATACACTTCCGACTTCATCAGATGTGGCAGTTTTCGATAGCACATATGCCACAGTTGGTGCTCTTAATAGCGGTGCATTACTCACATGGCAAGGTGTTCGCGTAACTTCACCAGGAGGAATCGTCACGATCAACAACAGCTCGAGTGGACAAGAGATTGCTCTTGGTTCTGCGGGGATTGACATGTCGGCAGCCACAATAAGTATGAACATTCAGCGCTTGCGTGTCGATGCGAGTCAAACCTGGAATATTGCCAGTGGCCAAACGTTCAACCTCGGCAATTCAGCCACAGTAAGAGCTGGAGTGCTATCCCTCGGTAGCGGCGGGCCGTTTACCGTGACCAAAACTGGCACTGGCTCGGCGCAATTGAACACCTCTAACACGGCCATCGGCAATGTAAATTGGGACATTCAAAGTGGCGTCGTTCGAGCTATCTGGAATGGGTCTGCCGCATGGGGTACTGGCACGATCACTCTTGGCGGTGGGGGCATTGCAACAGGAACGTCTTTTAGTGGTTCTGTCGGCAATTGGACATGGAATAATGCAATCACACTCACTAACGCAACAACGTCCTTCATCGATAATCAAAACATTGCTGGTGCTGACCGCTGGTTGAAGCTAGATAGTGTGATCTCTGGCTCAGGAAATCTCGAGTTTCGTGACACTGGCACAGGTTTTACCAATCTTGATGCAGGATTCATCATAACAGGGACAAATACCAACACGGGTTCTGTCACAATCGCAACAGGAGCAGAAGTGCGAGTTGGTGGTGGGAATGCAGGTGTGCTTGATGATGTTGCAGGCAACAATGGTAAATTAGCCGCGGACTCTGCTGCAGTTACCAACAACGGAACTCTAACTTTCGCGCGTCTCGATTCTCATACGATGGCCAACGCGATATCAGGAACGGGGAATGTCCGAGTGGGTATGGTCAATCTACTTGGTGGATCATCCACCTCCACACAAGTTGTGACTTTGTCTGGCAATAGCTCCTACTCAGGTGTGACAACTCTAAACAATGGAACACTCTCTGTATCAAGTCTGGCGAATGGAGGAGCAAACAGCAACATCGGGGCGTCGACTAACGCGGCAAGCAATCTGATTTTCTCTGCTGGTTCAGCGCTGAAATACACAGGAACTGGTCAGAGCTCAGACCGTCTATTCACTTACAGCTCCACAGTCGATAACAGCGGTTGGCGCCTTGAGTCCTCTGGTGCTGGCGCGCTCAAACTTACGAACACGGGAAGCATCGCTTTCGCTGGTAGTAGTAACCAAATTCGTACGCTAACGCTGGACGGAAGTAATTCCGCTGATAACACTTTGGCTGCTGAACTTACAAACAATGGCACCGGCGCGACTAATCTCACGAAAGTAGGCGATGGCAAATGGATCATCAGCGGCACCAGCACCTACACGGGTGCTACCAACGTTTCGGCAGGCACCTTGTTGGTCACGGGTGCTCTCGGCAATAGTGCGGTGGGCGTGAGCAATGCGGGAACAGCTTTTGGAGGATCGGGTAGTTTGGCTGGAAGTCTGACTCTCAATGTAGGCACAATATTTTACGTGGCCGATCTGAGTGATCCCTTGCTCGTGACCGGCTCTGTGAGTCTTTATTCCGGCTTCGGTGTGGACGATCTTGCGGGGCTTACTTGGAGCAGTGTGAACAATGGCACATATACCTTGATCGGCGGCACGCTCGGTGCGGGAGTATTTGATTCCTTGGCGCACAACAGCCTAGGCTCAGCGTATGACATTGGCGGTGGGCGTTCTGCTTACTTTCAGCAAGGCAGCTTGCAGTTGGTGGTGATCCCCGAATCATCCACTGCCTTGCTCGGTGGTTTGGGATTGCTTGCAATGCTGCGTCGTCGCAGAGTGAAGGCATGACGCAAGGCGAAAAACAACTCGATCACAGCACGCTAACAGCGGCTCGCCTGTTGTGGGATTATCATCGATTGGGCCACAGCGTTGTGCCCGCCGATGGCATTCTGGTTTTTGGCAGCAATGATTTGCGCGTGGCAAAGCGGGCGGCGGAATTGTTTCATCAGGGTATGGGCGCGTGGATTTTGTTTTCGGGCGCGCGGGGTCGGATGACGCAAGATTGGCCAGGCACGGAAGCAGAAACGATGGCGCAAGTGGCCATCGATGCGGGGGTTCCGAAATCGGCAATTCTGAATGAAAATCGTGCGACCAACACCGGTGAAAACATTCGCTTTTCGCGAGAACTTCTGGCGGAACGAGGAATCACGCTGCATGAGGGATTGTTTGTGCAAAAACCCTACATGGAGCGGCGAACCTTGGCGGCATTGGAGGTGCAGTGGTCGGACATTTCTCTACAAGTCACCTCGCCGCCATTGACGATTGAGCAATATGTGGCGGGACATCATTCGTGGGATGAAGTGATTGCGGCGATGGTGGGAGATTTGCAACGCATCATCGATTATCCATCGCGTGGATTTGCTAGCGTTCAAGATGTGCCCGCAAGTGTTCTCGCGGCGTGGAACGATTTGATTTCGCTAGGTTACACCAGTCAGATGGCATAATCTAGCGAAAAACTGGTTTGCTAATCAAACCACTCATTGCTGTTTGCTTCGTGCGATCCCGAGGATACTTTGATGTAGTAATTCTTCACATCATGAAAGCGAAATTTTTTGTAAGCGTAGGGTTCTCTTTGTTGGTAGGTGCACCACTCTATGCGGTGGATCGTACACGCACTGCGACGACTGATAACCTCAATCTCGCGGCGGCTTGGAATCCTGCGGGAGCCCCAACGACGGCGGATCTTTTGTTGTGGGATGCAAGCTCGACCTTGTCGAACACCATGGGCGCGAATTTTACAGCTGGAGGAATCAATATCAGTTCCGCAGCAGGCGCGGTGAGCATCGCTGGGGCCAATACATTATTGTTAGATCATAGCACCGATGCCAATACGATCTTGGCAACGGGTGCAAACAACTTCACTTGGGGTGCGGTTGCAGCGGGTGGCGCATTTAACATCAATGGCGCAGGGCCTTCAACGTCATCGACAGCAACAGGCGCTACATTTTCGGGGTCTGGCACGGTAACAATCAGTAGCACAGGAACGAAAAATTGGTCAACAAACGGAACCAGCAATGGTGTTACCAATCTGAATTTCACAGGCACCTTGGCCTTGCGTGGCGCGACGATACCTGCCGTGGGCAGTGTTACTACCAACTGGATCGCACTCGGTGGTGGTGGCGGAGCGGCATCGGATCTTGGCACCGTGGTGCAAACCGGTTCGTTTGCGCTTGATACCGGCAATGCTACATCCTGCGGTGGCCTGATTCTCACACAAGCATGGAGTGGTCAATTTCTTAAACTCAATCGCTTGCAAGGCACGGGTTCGATCCGTGCTGACTGGGGAATTTCCGCAGGCACGCAGACTCGTGGTATTGAGCTCACGCAAGCCGATGACACAACATTTGCCGGCTCAATTCTCGCACACAATGGCAGCAATCAGCGGCGCAATGTCAGCTTCGTGAAAAAAGGTGTAGGTGCTCTGACCTTGACGGGAGCGTTAGGCACATCGGGCGGTACTGCTTCTTTGCATTTCGACATCCAAGCAGGCACTCTGCAATTAGGAAATGGAACGAACAACATCGTCTATCAAAATGCGGCGAACTGGGATGCTGCTTCTTCGTTTATTGTCGGTAGTGGGGCGACGCTGCGTTTCATGACAGCGGGATCATTTACCTGGAGTCGAGCGATCACGGGCGGCAGTGGCACGATCGAACTCAGCACCGATGGCGATCCATCTGACGGCGCCGTTGTTTTCAGCGCCAACAATTCTGCGTTCTCTGGTAACATCAATCTCAATGCGGGATCCTTGCGCATGGGGCCGCATCTCGGAACGGGCACGTTGACGGCGAAAAGTGGGACATTCATTTCTGTGGCAACAGCCGCCACGGCAGGAACCACCAACCTTGGCTCACTTACGTTAGAAGACAATACGGAGTCCGATTTTCGCTTGGGTGCCACTTCTGATAAAATTGTCGCATCAGGGGAACTCACTGCGCCTGCCACGGGCACGCATCAGTTCAACCTTTCCGGCACACCTGTTTCGGGTGGAATGATCAAGCTGATCGATTACAGTGGCACCGCTCTGAGTCCAGCAGATTTTGCCAAGTTTACACTCAACACCTCGACACTTGGCGCGGCGACTTTATCGCTGGTCAACAATACCGCAGACACTTCGGTCGACCTTCTCATCACTTTGGAAGATCAAGTGTGGAAAGGCAGCACCGATGGCAATTGGGATAACACCACCACCAACTGGGCTTTTGCTTCGACGCCTGCAAGTGCGATCGC
>CANHKJ010000147.1 GCA_947460915.1 Verrucomicrobiia bacterium | reverse complement strand
TGGTAGGCACCGGTATTGGGCGTCAGGTGAGTCGAAATATCCTGAGCAGCCTTGAGCGCGGCGGCATGCACGTGGGAGAGGTGCGGATTGGGATTGCACATCACGTTGCGATTGACGTCACCGCAAGCGGCGATGGTGTCCATGGCGGCTTCGTTGATTTCTTGGATCGTGCGCTTGAGGTTCGACTTAATTACGCCGTGCAGCTGGTAGGCCTGACGGGTTGTGAGCTTGAAGTCGTGATTGCCGTATTTTTCGCAAAGATCATCAGTAGCCAGCCACTGCGCGGAAGTCGAAACGCCGCCGGGAACGCGGATGCGGATCATGAACGAGTAGGCTTTTTCCAAGCGATGCTTGCGGCGGTCAGCACGCAAGTCACGGTCGTCCTGCATGTAGGAACCATGGAATTTGATGAGCTGTTGGTTATCTTCCGAGATCGCGCCGGTGGAAACATCGGCAAGTTCCTCGGCCAAATTTCCGCGCAGATAGTTCGAGCGGATTTTGATGTATTCGTTGGCGGCTAATTTTTGTTCGGACATGGCGTTGGGAGTGGTGAGTGATCAGTGGGAAGTGATCAGTGGGTGGGAAGTGGTTGATGAAGAGTGAACATTTCCGGTGAATTTTTCAAAAACACTGATCACTGCTCACTTGGCACTAGTAACTTTTAGTATACGTCACGCTGGTAGCGTTTGGCTTTTTTAAGGGCTTCGAGTTCGGATTCGGCAGCTTCGCGAGTGAGGCCGCCATGGTTGATGTAAACTTGGGTCAGGGCTTCGTGGACATCGGCTGCCATGCGTGAGGCATCGCCGCAGACGTAGAAGTGCGCGCCTTCTTGCAGCCAGGCATAGAGGTCTTTGCCTTTTTCAGCAATGCGTTGCTGCACATAGATTTTCTCGGGCTGATCGCGGGAGAAAGCAACGTCGAGACGGTTAAGGGTGCCATTTTTGAGATGCTCTTGCCACTCAAGCTGGTAGAGGAAGTCATACATGTAGCGTTGGTCGCCGAAGAACAACCAGTTTTTGCCTTGGCTACCGAGCTCGGCGCGGTGTTCGACGAAGGCGCGGAACGGCGCGATGCCAGTCCCAGGGCCAACCATGATGACGGGAGTGTCACCATTTTCTGGCAAACGGAAATTTTTATTCGTGTGCGTGTAAACATTTACCGACTGGCCGGTATGCGCGGCGTCAGCGAGGTAAGTGGAAGCAACGCCTTTGCGATCGCGACCGTGGCTATTGTAACGCACGGCAGCGACGGTGAGGTGGACTTCATCGGGATGCGCCAATGGGCTGGAGGCGATCGAGTAAAGGCGCGGTGGCATTTTCCGCAACAGGCCGGCGAGGGTTTGTGCGGGAAGGCCATTGGGAGCGAAATCGCTGATGGCATCGATGATTTCGCGACCGTAGTTGTAATCCTTGAGCTGGTCTTTGGCGGCCTCGTCGAGTAAAGCGGCGAGTTTCGGATTCGGACTGGCTTCGTGGAGTTTGGTCAGAACTGAGCGAGAAAGACCAGTGATGTCGAGATCGTAGGTGAGGGCCTCGGCGAGCGATTTTTTGCCCGTGGCTTTGGTTTCGATTTCCTCGTCGCCTTTGAGTTTGGCTGCTTTGAGAAGGTCGGAAACATAGTCGCTGGCGTTTTGCGGGATCACGGCGAGAGCATCGCCGGGTTCGTACGTGAGACCGGAGTTGGCGAGGGAAAGTTCGACGTGGATCGTTTCCTTGGCAGTGCCTTTCCCGTTGAGGAGAATGTTTTCGAGAACTTCAGACGGGAAGGGGTTCTTCAAACCGTAGCTGGCAACACCTGCAGGAGCTGTAGCGGGAGCTTCGCTGACGGAAATCTTGGTCGGTGCGAGCGCAGTTAAGGTCGTGTCGAGCCATGAGGTAAAAGCGTCTTCGTAGTCAACATCGCAGTCCTGACGAGGAGCAATGCGCTTGGCGCCGAGTGCTTCCAATTTGGCATCGATGTCCTTACCGGTTTGGCAAAATTTTTCGTAGGAGGTATCGCCCAGCGCGCAAACCGAGAACGACAGGCCGCTGAGTTTTTCCTCGTAGGCCATGAATTCTTTGTAGAATTTTGTCGCTCCGTCGGGTGGTTCGCCGTCGCCCCAGGTGCTGACCACCACGAGCAAATTACTGTGTTTCTTGAGATCGGATGGAGAAATATCCGACATGTTTTTCACTGTAGCAGTGATGCCTTTTTTCTTCGCTTCCTTCGCGGCGCGATCAGCGAGTTTTTCTGAGTTGCCCGACTCGGTTCCATACAAGACTAAGGCTTTCACGGTCGAAGCGACGGGAGCAGCGACGGAGCCAAGAGGAGCGGCGAGATAGCCCGAAAGCCATGCGCTCTGAGTGGCATCGAGCTCGACCAATGCGGTTTCGATGAGTTTTCGGGCGGATTCTGAGAAAGGAGCGTGCGCGGGTAACATAACCTTAGTTTGTTGATAAAGATACTAATGTCGGCACAGAGTTGTAACACCAGCCAGCGGATTACGCAAGGTGATTTCGAGGAAATTCGTGAAATGATGTCATTTTGTAAAAAAATCGTGTTTTCATCGGTCCAATAGCAACCTCACAGGCAGCAGCAATCAAGCAGATTCCGATGTTGCTGGATATCGTTGAGTTTAGTAGCTAGAAGTATTACTGCTGGGCCCTTTCCTAGCAACGCAACATTCATTACTGCAAGGTTCTTAACCCTTGGCTTCGAGGATGTTATCGTGTTTTACGCTCATCGAGGCAAATCTAAAGGATTTATTGCTGACGGCTGATCTTGGAGCACCGATGGAACTAATTTCAACGCTTTGAGTGGTTCACCAATGGCTACGACATCAACTGCCTTCGCAAGCGCGTCCACAAATTTTGCAAATCAATGCAATGGCCATTTCAGAAAAACTCAACTTATCTGCTAGGAGCTATTGGTATTCTTGCGCTACTAGATCGTCGGCGTTGAGCTTATTGAGAGTTCGTTTTATCAAACGGTACTAATGATTTTCGTAAGTGCCATTTTTCTATTTCTCAACCCGCGTTGTTGAGAAAAGCAGGCGCCATGTCCACTCGTTCGTAGGCGACTTTATGGCGATCGCAGAGTAAATTGCTCGAGATACGACCACTTTCGTAAATGGTGGGCAGGCCGCTCCCGGGGTGCGTGCCACCACCGACGAGGAAGAGATTTTCGTAACCTTCCATGCGATTGTGCGGACGGAGGTAGAGCATTTGGTCAAGTGTGTGAGCGAGATTGAAGGTAGCACCCATGAAGATATCACCTTCGTCGCGCCAATCTTGTGGTGTGAGAATTCGCTCGGCAATGATGTGGCTACGCAGGTCTTTCATGCCCGTTTTTGCCTCGATCCGCGCGAGAACTTTATCGCGATATTCTTGTTTATATGTTTCCCAATCAAATCCATGACGGGTATTGATGGTGGGCACCAAAATGTAAAGACCAGACTGGCCGGCAGGGGCGACAGAAGGGTCAGTGATCGAGGAATTTCTCACGTAAACCGACATGTCATCGGAGACGATTTTTTCACTCTGAATGTCTTCCACATTGTGACGATAGTTATCAGCGAAAATGATGTGGTGATGTGGCTCGTCTTGATAAATTTTATCAAGCCCGAGGTAGAGCATGAACGTCGAGCAGGAGTATTTTTTCTTCTCGAGAACTTCCTTCGGCTTAGACTGGCCGTTGAGAAGATGTGTCACGGCATGCGCGTAGTCGGCATTCATGATGATGTCGTCGCATTCAATGACTTCGCCGCTATCGAGAATTGCCCCAGTGACTTTTGTGCCGGTGAATTTCAATTCTTTCAAGGAGGTGTTAAGGCGCAAGGTGCCACCGTTTTTCTCAAAAACTTGGGCCATCGCTTCAGAGATTTTGCACAAACCACCTTGGACGTGATAAATGCCATAACGATACTCAATGTAGGAAAGAATGCTGAACAGGGCAGGGCAGCGCCATGGCGACATACCGAGATATTTCGCCTGGAATGTGAATGCGAGTTTGAGGCGATCATCCGCAAAATAATTTTCTAACACATCGACGACACTTTTGCCCGTGGCGACATAGGGAATTGCTTTCATCAACGAAGTGCTGAGAAAGGATTTCAGCTCATGATACGGACGCTGCAAACAGGGATAAATGGCCGAGAGCTTTACGGCATGATCTGCCATGAAACGACGGTAGCCCTCGCCATGACCTGGAAAAGCTTCCTCTACGTTTTTCTCCATGCGTTCGCGATCGCAGGTCGTCTCCATCGATAAATCACCCCAAGTCAGCTTCGTCATCGGATCTAGCAATACCAGGTCCATGTAATCTTCTGGCTTTGCTCCCGCTTCTGCAAACACCTCATCAAGCGTAAACTTCTGATGCAAAAACGTAGGCCCTGTATCGAAGGAAAAATCACCGACCTTGAGCTCCGCGTTGCGACCACCCACGCGACCCTGTTTCTCGATGATCGTCACATCGAATCCCCGATGCGCTAGAATCATCCCTGCGGTCAAGCCTCCCGGGCCTGCACCAATAATCGTAACCTTTTTCTTCGTCATGTGCTTGCGTTCTCATGTATAGCGCAATTTCACTTGAGAGCGAGTGATTTTTTTTACAAACCACGCTTT
The DNA here is from genome assembly GCA_947460915.1 of Verrucomicrobiia bacterium. Classification (GTDB taxonomy): domain Bacteria; phylum Verrucomicrobiota; class Verrucomicrobiia; order Verrucomicrobiales; family Akkermansiaceae; genus UBA956. The sequence goes on along the minus strand of CANHKJ010000147.1, from coordinate 2,863 downwards.
GATCCAAGAAAATCCAACACCGCCCGCCTCCATGCTTGCGCTTTTGACCAATCTCGCCCATGCTCCATTCGTGAGAGGTTCTCCCTTACTACGCACCTTTTTTGTGATCCTCGGACTCGCCTTCGCGATTGTTCCCTTGTGGAAAATTACCCACCGCCCTGCGAAAGCAATCGCGCCCAAACGCGCACTACAAACCGTCGAGCGCGAAAAAGAACAAACTTGTCCCTTTACCCTGACGCTCTCTCACCAAGCATCCTCCGTTCAAATCAAAAATGCCTCAGGCACAGTACTCTGGCAACAAACCGATTCGCCAAACACAACCGAATTCTCCGCCACTCTGACGCAAGTCCCCCCAACCATATTCCTATCCATCACCTGGGCACCACAGTCCTCACCAGCTGGCCGCTATTTCGCCAAACTTCGCCTTGATCCACAATCGCGCGCCTCACTGACTCACACATTCGACTCCTCGACCAACATCGACGACATCTGGGAACTGCCATGACCGATCATACCCATCACGACTGCTGCGCGCACCACCATCAGCACCATGAGCTGATCGTGGAAAATCTCAGCGTTTCCTATCGCAAAATCATCGCCCTCGAAAACATCTCCTTCGCCACCTCCTGCGGCACCCGCGTCGCACTCGTTGGTCGCAATGGCGCAGGGAAATCCACCTTGCTCAAAGCCATCGCTGGCCTCGTCCCACGCCGCTCCGGCACCATCACCTGGCGCGGAACTTCCGTCAAACGCTGGTCGCGCGAATTCGCCTACCTGCCACAACGCGAGGAAGTCGATTGGTCATTTCCCATCACCGTTCGAGGACTAGTCGAAATGGGACGCTACCCACAAACAGGATGGTGGCGGCCCTATGGTAACGAAGATGACGCTGCCGTCGATACCGCACTGCACGCCCTCGACCTCGAAAAACTCCAGCACCGCCAAATCCGCGAACTCTCCGGCGGCCAACAACAACGCGCCTTCCTCGCCCGCGCCGTAGCCCAAGAAGCACACGTCCTCTTGCTCGATGAACCCTTCACAGGACTCGACCGCTCTGCGTCACTGCGCCTGAGCAACCTCCTCGAATCCCTCGCCCACGAAGGCCGCCTGATCATCGCCTCCCACCACGATCTCGCCACCGCACCCCTACTCTTCAACGAAGTGCTTCTCCTCGACAAATGCTCGCTCGGCTTCGGCACCGTCGAGCAAATCCTCACTCCCGAACTCCTCGATCAAGCCTTTCACTCTCAGGCCAGTTAAAAACCACGACCCGCCATGCACTACCGCGCCATCATTTTCGACTTCGACGGCACCATCGCTGATACCCTCGAACAAACACGCCACATCTACAACCAACTCGCTCCTGAGTATGGTCTCCGCAGCGTCGAGGCCCATGAAATGGACACCCTGCGAAACTTCTCCCTCAGCGAGCTGCTCTCCCACCTCGAAATTTCCGCCTTTCGCGTGCCCTCGCTTCTCGCCCGCGGCACGGCCATGCTCCGCGAACGCATTTCCCAAATTCCACTCATCCCCGGTATTGCCGAAATTTTGCCCAGCCTCCGCGCCGAAGCTCACGTCTTTGGCATCCTCACCTCCAACGCCACCGACAACGTCAATCTGTTTCTCGACACTCACGGCCTGCGCTCCCACTTCACCTTTGTTTCCTCCACCTCAAAGCTCACCGGCAAAGCCAAACACCTCAAAGCCATCCGCAAAACCTTTTCGCTCAAATCCACCGAGATGCTCTACATCGGTGACGAAATCCGCGACGTCAAGGCCTCGCACAAAGCAGGCATCCCTTGTGCAGCCGTCACCTGGGGCTTCAACTCTCGTGATTCCCTCCACGCGGCCGACCCGACGCATCTTATCGATTCCCCTCACGAGCTGCTCAGACTTCGCCGCGCCTAAATACCTGTCATCATTTCCCGCAAGAATCGCACAACACATTTCGTAGTAATCTTGCACAAAAAACACAAAGCCTAAAAATTCCATCAACAACCCATACCGTCATGAACCGCCGCCGCATTCTAAGCCTTCTTCCCGCCACCGCCCTTGCTTTCAGCAGTCGCTCACTCGCGAAAGCACTCGATTCCGCCATCCTCACCAAAGCGGGATTCACCATTTCTGTCCAATGCTGGTCATTGAAAAATTTCACCCTCTTTGAAGCCATCGAAAAATCAGCCCAAGCTGGTGCCCACGGTGTCGAGATTTTTGCCGGTCAAGTCCTCAGCCCCGAGCACAAGGACCTCAAACTCGGCCCCGATCTCCCAGCCGATGCCATCGCCGCACTTCAGGCCCACGCCAAAAAGCACAACATCGCCTTTGTCAACTTTGGCGTCGTCGGCATCCCAAACAACGAGGCCGAAGCGCGCAAGTACTTCGAATTTGCCAAGACACTCGGCCTCTATGGCATCACCACCGAATCACTCGATGCCCTTGATGTCCTCGAAAAGCTCAGCAAAGAGTATGACCTCAAAGTCTGCTTCCACAACCATCCCAAGCCCTCCGCACTCTGGAATCCTGATACCATCAGCAAAGCTATCGAGGGTCGCCATGAAAACATCGGCTTCTGCGCCGATCTCGGCCACTGGGCCACCTCCGGACTCAATCCTCTCGACGTGATCAAAAAAATCGCCCCGCGCGTGCGCTCGTTCCACATGAAAGATCGCGCCTCCATCACCGGCCCCACCCACGACCAAATTTTCGGCACAGGCATCATCGATCTCAAAGCCATCCTTGACGAAGTCCACAAGCATGGCTTCAAGGGCAACGTCACCATCGAATACGAACACAACTGGGAAAACAACGTGCCCGACATCAAAGGCTGCGTCGATTTCCTGAAAGCTTACAGCGAGAAAAAATG
>CANHKJ010000146.1 GCA_947460915.1 Verrucomicrobiia bacterium | reverse complement strand
ATCCGCATCAAGGGTGCTGATGGGCTGACCTTTCAGGGCGAAGGCGACACGACCATTGTATCGGGTGACCTGGATGAGCCGGTGTTCCGCATCGATGACAGCAAAAGCGTAACCGTCCGGAAAATCTCCATTGATCACGACCCTCTGGGTTACACGCAGGGCACGATCACGGCGGTGGACATCCCGAACATGACTTGCGAAGTCTCGATCGACCTGGGATATCCCGCACCAAACGATCCATCATTCAAAGGCTCGCAGGTGCATCCCTTTGTGTTTCCCGACAAGAATTACTATCAACTCGACCGCCATTGGCCCAACCCAACTGAAATGGTGAAAACCGGCGAGCGAACGTGGCGCTGGAAGCTTCAAGGACCGCCCCATATCGAAAACTGGCCCGGTAAGAGGTTTTTCATCTACACCGAGAGCCGCAGCCACGCTTTCGTCCTCAGCAATCTATGCGATACGACTTTGGAAGACGTCAATTACTGGGGCGGTGGGGCCAACGCGGGCTATTATATCAGAGGGCTGGAAGGCACCACAACGTTCCGGCGTTTCGTGATCGGCGTGCCTCCCGGCTCCAATCGACTTTATTCCTGCACGGGTGGCGGCCAGGTCAGCGGCCTACGAGGAAAACTTCTGTTAGATCAATGCGACTTTTCAAAAATCGACGACGACGGCATAGATATCTTGGCGGATTACACACGCATTATCGAGCAAAGAGACAAGCGAACCTTGCTCGTGCAGGCAAAAAAACACGATTACCGCACGGGCGACCGAGTGGAGCTCTGGGACTGGCAGCACAAAAAAATGCGCATGGATGCCATCATCACAACCGCTACGCCCAACCCCGACGGAACGTTCGTAATTGCTCTGGATCGTGATGTCGTAACCGAGCGCGTTGGCGTGGGCGTTGGCATGAACTTCAGCCGCGAGTCCATGATTGACGGCATCGACCGGCTCATCAACGTGGCGACGGTGGGGCAGGAAACCATCATTCGCGACAGCAAGTTCCAGGTCTTTCGGGCAAAGTGCCTCAACCTGAAAGCCGCCAACTGCACGATCGAACGCTGCACTTTCCGCAATAGCTTCCAACCCGCGGTTTTCGCCGGACCCGAATGGTATTTCGAGGAAGGATCGTCCATTCGCAACCTTACCGTGCGCGACTGCATTTTCACCGACAACAATCACCCCAACATTGTCATCGGCACTTCGCCGATTTCGGGAATTCCCGGCGAAAAACCCAAGGTGAGCGATGCGCCGGAACACACCTCTTACGACATCACGAACATCTTGATCGAAGGCAACTCGTTTTCTGGCTTCGGCACCACGCCGAGTGTCTTTGACTGGAACTGGCCTGTCGGCCCGGCTCTCACCATCACCTGCGCAGCCAATGTGATGATCCGCGGCAACACGTTTGGCCCGCTCGCAGAGAATGCACCCAAAGGCACGTTGAAAGTCCTCGTTGAGAAATCCAAAGACGTAAAGCTTATCGACAACAAAGGGATTTCCGCCGAAGAAACGAGAGTCCATGAACATGGTGTCGGTTCAAAAAAATGAGTGGTTTCATTTTTTCGTTAGTTTCAAATTACTCTGTAGTGGCCATCTTATCTCCTAGAGAATGATTCGATTTGTAGCTAGATTTATCCGTAATTCGTTGGTTGCCAAGGTGCATGCGCGCATGTTGCATCGTTCGCGATTCCTGCTATGCTTTGCGCATGAGAAAATGCATCTTGTTGCTCGGGCTGATCGCTTGTGTCATGACTTCGATGGCGCGATCACAGGAAATGCCTGCTGAGCTGGAGCAGTTGCTAGCGACCCTGCGCAATGACAAAAGTGGTCAGTTGACGCAGTTTGCCGAAGCCATGCTCGGCAAAGATGGCGGCAACAAGTTATTCTACTTTCCCACTAAAGATCAGCCTGCCACACCCAAAACCTTCGGTCGCGCATTCACTGATGTGACGTTTCGCGCAGCTGATGGCGTGTCACTGCACGGGTGGTTGATGCCCGTGGATCGCGATGTGAAATCCAAGGGCGTGGTGGTGTTTTCGCATGGCAATGCAGGCTCGGTCGGGTACCATCTTGGGTTCATCGATTGGATGGTAGATGCGGGTTATGATGTCTTGCTCTACGACTATCGGGGCTTCGGGAAATCAGGCGGCACTCCATCGCGCGAAGGCTTGATCAAGGATGTGGAGGCAGCGTTTTCCTTTGTCGCCCAGCGCAAGGATCTCGCGGGACGTGGTGTTTTTTCGTTTGGCCATAGTCTTGGCGGAGCGAAGTCGATTGTCGCATTGAGTCGTACCCGAGTGCCGAATTTGCGAGGCGTGATTACGGATGGCACCTTTGCCTCGTATGAGGGAATGGCAACGGTTCTCGCGGGTGATTTTGGAAAAAATTTGGTATCTGATGAGCTCGCGCCGCAGGACTATGTTGCGCGCCTTCCGGCTCCGTTGTTGATCGTGCACGGCACAGCAGATGAGGTAGTGCCTTTCGCTCAGGGCAAGCAACTTTTTGCCGCAGCAGTGCCGCGTAAGACGTTTTATGAAGTCAAAGGTGGCGGCCATGGCAACTCGCTTGCACGCAATGGCGGTGAGTATCGCAAAAAAGTGTTAGAGTGGATGGCGCAGTTTCGCTGAGCGTCACTTTTGGCGTTTGCCCTCCCAGATCTCGTCGGTTTCTTCGGCGGATTGGGGTTCGAGGTGAGTGATGATACGACCGTAGGGTGCCAGCAAGGCGCAGATTTTTTCCTCGGCCATGGTGGCGATCTCGTGCGCGTCATGCACCGTCATTTCATCGGCCACGACGATGTGCAATTCGACCCAATGGGTGTGACCTGAATGACGATGGCGCAGATGATGATAGCGGAAGGGATGTTGGGTTTGAAGTTCTCCTAACAGATCCCGGATTTTTGCTTCGGTTTCTGGTTCGGCAGCATCCATGAGGCCGCCGAGGCTTTGGCGAATGAGTTTGATGCCTGTCCAGAGAATGTTCGATGCCGCAAGAACGGCCATGATCGGATCCCACCACGGCCACTTGGTGAAATATACTAGCCCCAGTGCGATGAGTACGGCTACGCTGGTATAAACATCGGATAGCACATGATGTCCATTCGCACGCAATACAGTGGACTGACGTTTTTTTCCGATGCGCAATAGGGCGATGCCGAGCAGCAAGTTGATCAGCATCGCGATTCCGGACAAACTGGCTCCGATGCCGATGTGTTCCATCTTCGGCCCTGCGATCAGGCTGCGTCCGGCCTCGTAGTATATCAGCAATGCTGCCGTGGAGATCATCGCTCCTTCGAATCCTGCCGATAAATACGAGGCTTTGTCATGACCGAAGTGATGCTCGTCATCGGCTGGTTTGTGCGAAAGTTGCAAGGCACGCACGGCGATGGCGACGGCAACGAGGTGGACTACCGACTCAGCAGCATCCGAGTAGAGCGCTGAGGAATTGGTGACTTCCGCGGCCCAAACCTTTAACCCCAGTAAAATGATCGCCACGCCGAGGGAAATCAGCATGATGGTCATTTGTTCGCGATAGGATTTTTGTTGGGATTCGGTCATCGTAGAAGAATCCAACATTGGCGTATGATGTCATGAATAGCAAGCGTGGGATCATTGAGTCGATGGAGATAAAATTTCGTAGATACCAGCAACCAGTGGTTGCATTCGACTGAAGAAGTTGGCAAACAGGCGCGGTGCAGCAGATCAAAGCCGTTTTTTTTGACTTCGATGGAATTCTCGTTGATACCGAGTGGGCGATCTATCAGGCTTGGCTAAAATGTTTTTCGTTAGAAAATCAACCATTGCCGTTGGAGATTTACACGCGTTGCATTGGTAGTGATTTTGCCACGTGGTCGCCGAAGACCCATTTGGAAGAATTGACGGGAAAAAGCTTCGACTGGGATGCTCTTGATGCATCGCGACAGCAGGAGATTATTGCCGAGCTTGCGGAGGAGGGTGTCATGCCAGGTGTGAGAGAGGTGTTAGATTTGCTACGTGAGCGCGGTATGCCACTGGCTGTTGTATCGAGCTCATCACATTTCTGGGTCGATGGCTGGTTGAACAAGTTGGGGATTTTTTCGTACTTTGATGAAGTGGTCTGTCGTGGTGATGCGCCGCGTATCAAACCGGCACCGGATTTGTGGATTGAGGCAGCGAAACGATTTTCGTTAGAAACGGCGCAGTGTCTCGCGATCGAGGATTCCCACAATGGTTTGATTTCGGCAAAAGAAGCTGGGCTGCAAGTCTGGGCAGTGCCTAATCGTGTGACACAGTGCCTTGATTTTGCTCAGGCAGATCGCGTTTTTTCTTCGTTGACGGAAGTTCTCAGTATCCAGCTGGGTGACGCATGATGTAGCCATTGACTCCGCGGCGCCATGGTTTCCAGCGAGGACCAGAACGTGAACTATCGCCACCAGTGTCGAGGCGTAGTCCCGCTATGGTCATGAAAACGTGGCCGTTACGCGAGTAGATGGTAATCCAATCGCCTTTGCCGCGTTTGCCGTAGCTAAGGTAACCGCCTGAGGGCATGCTGCCTTTGATCATACCCGCTTCACGCAGGATGTATGAGACAGTACCTGAGCAGTCATAGCCGCTGTCATTCTGGCGTGCGTGACCGCCACCCCATTTATAGGGCTTGTTTTGCAAGCGATTGCCGGCTGCGATCGCCGCGATTACAGCTTTCGGTGCCCGCTTGGGAGCGTAGGCCATCCCGCCCTTGAATAATGCTGTGCGGCCGGGTTCAAATTTGTAGACCACGGGCTCTTTGGCTTTGACTTGAAAGCAGGAAGTCTGTGTAAGGGAAATGACAGCGGCGGATAGTAGCAGCAGGATGCGCATGTGGAATAAAGTTGTTAGGATTGTTGAAGCCAAGCGACCACTTGAGCAAGCGCCCGACCGCGATGACTAAGAGAATTTTTGATTTCGGCACCGAGTTCGGCGAAGGACCGATCGTAGCCTTGGGGTGCGAAGAGGGGATCGTAGCCAAAACCTTCGGCGCCTGAGGGGGCATCGAGGATGCGGCCTTCGACTGAACCGACAAAGTGCACCAGTGCTTTGCCATCGCGCGCGATGACCATGGTGCAGAGAAAACGAGCACTGCGCTGTTCGCCGGGAATTTGTTTCATTTCCTCTAACAAACGGGCATTGTTGCGAGGATGATTGCCTTCTTCGCCGCCGTAGCTGGAGGACCAGACACCGGGCGCGCCGTTGAGGGCATCGACCTCTAAGCCTGAGTCGTCGGAGAGCACATAGCCCTCGACCAATGCACTGATGGCCTCGGCCTTGAGCGTGGCATTTTCGAGAAACGTTGTGCCGGTTTCAGCTACCTCGGGCCAATCGGGAAAATCCGTAGCATCCTTGACCACAAAGGCGTCACCCACCATCTGGCGGATTTCCGCGGATTTGTGTTGGTTGCGCGTGGCGATGATCAATGGCGTGGACGGCATGCCAGAGAATGTCATCGTTGCCCAAAATAGGCGAACGTTTTTTGAACAAAAATCTCCATGGAGAACGCTTCCTAATTGATGAAACTGTTGAAAAAAGTAGTCGCCACCGTCCTTTCCACATTTGCCTTTGTTGGTGCATGCCACGCCAACCTCGATGGCTGGTCCACCGATCTTGATGCCGCTATGGAAAAGGCGAAAAAAGAGAAAAAATCGATCTTGGTCGAGTTCACTGGTTCCGACTGGTGCCCGCCCTGCATCGCCATGCGCAAAAATGTTTTCTCGAAAAAAGAATTTGTCGATGCCGCATCCAAGGATTTCATTTTGGTCGAACTGGACTTCCCGAAAGCTGACAAGGCAGTGGCCAAGAAAAATCAGCCATGGGCGAAAAAGTTCGAAATCGAAGGTTATCCCACCGTGATCTTGCTCGATCACGAAGGCAAAGAGTTCACCCGCTTTTTTGCGTCCGAGCACCCGTCCACGGAAAAATTTCTCGCGCACCTTAAGGCATCTCTTGAGAAAAAAGATCTCGATTGATTTTCGATCAATCACGCCAAAAATACATGCCCCATCCTTGACTACCGTTGCGGGAAAAGGTGGGGCATTTTCGTTGAGGGAAACGTGCCGAAGCCACGAAAAAACATTGCCCTTGCGTCAATCGTGAGGAATCATCGACGGCGATGATCGCCTACGGAGTTACCCAGTTTTATCCTGTGACAGATGACCAATGTTTTGTCGCCTTTGAGACGGCAATGCCCACACCAGGGCCACATGATGTTTTGGTCAAAGTGCATGCCATCGCGGTGAACCCTGTGGATACCAAGGTGCGTGCGATGAAAAAAAATCCTCTCGATGAACCGAAAATCCTCGGCTGGGATGCGAGCGGAGAAGTTGTGGCCCTTGGCTCTGAAGTTACGCGTTTTCGTATCGGCGATCCCGTCTACTATGCCGGTGACATCACGCGCCCCGGGTGCAACGCGCAGTATCAATGCGTTGATGAACGCATCGTTGGCCGCAAGCCGCAACGTCTCACCCATGAAGAAGCAGCTTCCTTGCCGCTCACCACACTGACTGCTTGGGAAGGCATGATCGACCGCATGAAAGTGGAGTCAGGCAAAACCATTCTCATCATCGGCGGTGCGGGTGGTGTCGGTTCGGTAGCGATCCAACTCGCCAAACAAGCGGGTCTCACGGTGATCGCCACAGCCTCTCGGCCTGAGACCATCGAGTGGTGTGAGCGCATGGGTGCCGACCATGTTATCAATCACTACGAAAATTTGTTAGATCAATGCGCGGCTCTCGGTTTCGCACAAGTCGACTACATTGCGAACTTCGTAAACACCGATCTCTATTGGCAAGTGATGAGTGAATTGATCGCGCCGCAAGGTTCTTTGCTGCTCATCGTCGAACCGCGCGAAGCCCTGCGCATCGGTGATCCGCTCAAGGCGAAATGCGTTTCCATTCACTGGGAATTCATGTTTGCCCGCGCCAAATTCCAGACGCCTGATCTGGCTCGACAGGGGGAAATACTCAACCAACTTGCCTCGTCCGTGGACGCAGGAATCATCCAACACACTGCCACCGCTCATCACGGTGTGCTTTCTCCCGAAAGCTTGCGCGAGGTTCATGGGATTTTGGAAAAAGGCCAAGCCATTGGAAAAATGGTGCTCACCGTTTCTCACGCATGAAGTCATGAAAACGGCGAGCGAGCAATTTCATGTCAGCACACGCGGCAAAGGCACCTATGATATCACCGCAAAATTGTTAGCCTTAGTGGCGGGCAGCGGCGTAAGCGAGGGCACGATCACCGTTTTTGTCGCGCACACCAGTGCCAGCCTTGTCATCATGGAAAATGCCGATCCCGAAGCCCGTCATGATCTCGAAGAATTTTTCGAACGCCTCGTGCCCGAAAACACTTCCTGGTTCACTCACACCTACGAAGGTCCCGATGACATGCCCAGTCACATTCGCATGGCTCTTACTCGCACCAGCGAAGTGATCCCGATCATCAACGGAAAAATGACCCT
>CANHKJ010000145.1 GCA_947460915.1 Verrucomicrobiia bacterium | reverse complement strand
TCTCTTCGCTAGGCGATCAAGGTGCGGAGTCTTCGCATGCGGATCGCCATAGCAGCCCAAAAGCGGCTTGAGATCATCCACGCAAATCAACAGCACATTCGGCTTTCTTTTTTCTGCAGCGGTGCCCGTGAAAATCGAGAAACACAGCATGAAGAAAGTGGTTGGCAGACAGGTGAATCGAATCATGCAACAAACACTAGCGATGCCGCGCAGAAAGTCAGCATTTAAATTGGGGGGAGGAAATCTGGTGGAGAACTTCTATTGAGTCATTAGGCAGGGAGGCGAGACGCCTCCGTCACGGTCAATCGTCAAGACCAAGCACGGCGCAGGCGGGCGAGCCAGGTCTCGGTGATGAGGAAGAAGGAGGGAATGAGGAAAAGGGTGATGATCGTGGAGAACAAGATGCCGAAGGCTAGCGAAACGGCCATGGGCACGAGGAACTGGCCTTGGACAGAATCATCAGTAATGGTTGGAATGAGCCCTACGAAAGTTGTCAAGGAAGTCAGCAAAATTGGCCGAAAGCGTTTGGTTCCCGCTCCGACAACGGCATCAAAATCCGACATGCCGGCCGCACGATGCTGATTGATGAAATCGATCATCACGATGGCATTGTTGACCACGATTCCAGCAACGGCAAGAATTCCAAAGGCTGAAAGGAATGATGGCGTCACGTCCATGATCAAGTGACCTAACAGAGCACCGATGACGCCAAAGGGAATCGACAGCAAAATATAAAACGGTTGTAGCAGTGATTTGAACGGGATCACCAAAAGAAAATAAAGACCAAGTAAAACTGCTACAGCACCTAACACAATGCGATGATTGGTTTCCTCGTGTTCCGCGAGATAGCCGGTATATTTCCATGAGAGGGACGGATAACTCATGAAAAGTTCGTTGATGCGTGGTTCCAGATCGCGACCGATCTCGACGATATCCACAGAGGTGTCATCCGCTTGCGCCCATAGTGTGACGGCTTGTGCTCCATTCGTGCGCGCGATCTCCGAGCGGGCTTTGGCAAAGCGGACATCGGCGACAGTCGAGAGCGGAGCCACTCCGCCGCCCGGCACCTGAATGCGCATACTTTCGAGCGTGTGCAAGGATTGACGCATTTCAAGGGGAAGACGGACCATGACACGGATATCGTCAATTTCACGCTGCACCCGTTGTGCTTGCTCACCGAAAAATGATGCGCGCACTTGTCGACCAAGCTCACGTTGCGTTAGGCCAAGCGCCTCACCTTCAGGTCGAATCGAGATGACAAGTTCATCGCGATTACGCGCCAAGTTGCTGCCTGCACTCGAAATCCCGGCATACGATTTCAACAACAGTTCCATTTCCTCGATGAGATTATCACGATCCTCCGAGGCTGGTCCACGCACCTCAATCTCCAGTGACTCACCTCCGCCATCGCCGCGAAAGCCACGCCCACCGTCTACCATCAGGTAAAACGATTGCGCTTCACTCATTTCTCCACACAATTCTTTCCATCTTTTCAAAATCTCTTTGGCTGTGGGTCCTGGCTCAGAGCGCTCTGTCGCATCGACGATCGTCACGAGCACAAATCCTGATCGAGCATCCACGCCTGGTCGTCCGGGCCAACCTCCCGCTGAGGTGAGCACGTCATTGATCAATGATTGTCCTGTTCCGGGATCGACGAACTCTTTCTTCAACTGCTCTGCTGCTTTTTCGCAGCGTTCCACGAGTCGGTCGGTATCTTCCACTTTCGCTTCTCGGGGCATCGTGATGTTCGCAATCAAACGATTTTTTTCAATGTTGGGCATTGATACAAAACCTAGGCGCCCGCTGTTAATTAAACCGAATGAGGCGAATGCAAGAGCCAAAAACAAGCAACATGTTGAGTAACGGTGCTTGGTAGCAAAAACCATGAGCGGGGTAAAAAGTCGGTCGATGAAAAACTCCATACCGTCGGCGACTTTTTTCTGAAATCTTGCAAATGCACCAGGTTTACTTGAAAGAGGTTTCAGAAATTTCAAGTGCGCAGGAAGTGACAACTTCGCTTCAATCAATGAGAAGAGCAAAATGGCAATCACTACAGGTGGAACTTGCCGCGCAAATGTCCCATAGAATCCATCAAAAAACATCAAAGGAAGAAATGCGACGATTGTGGTAAGCGAACCAAATGTCACGGGCAGAGCAATTTCCTCGGTACCAACGATGGCAGCTTCTTCGGCGCTCATGCCCTCATTCATCTTCGTGTAGATGTTTTCGGAGGTAACAATCGCATCGTCGACCACAAGGCCAACCGCAATAATGAAACCAAAGATTGTCATCACGTTGATCGTCAACCCCATGTACGGCATCACCCACAAAGTGCCTGCGAAAGAAACAGGAATTCCCACAAGAACCCAAAAAGCAATACTTGGACGAAGGAACAGACCGAGCACTAACATCACGAGAAAACAGCTTTGCCACAGGGAATTGCCCAGCGAGGACAAACGACCTTTCAGTTCGATGGATGAGTCATCCCAAACATGTAAGCTGATGCCAGCAGGAAAACGTTGCGGAGCTTTGGCGGCGTAGGCTTTAACGTTTTCGGCAATCTCTAGGGCACTCTCCGTATTCAAACGCAATACCTCGACGAGGAGAGCCGGCTTGCCATTGAAGCGGAGAATTTTCCGATTTTCTTCAAAACCATCGCTGACCTTGGCAACGTCACCAAGCTTCACGGCAGCGCCGCGATTGTTCACTACCATGATGTTGGCAAAGTCACTTTCGTTGAAAGCCTGACCGCTCGTGCGGATCATCAAGCTACCCTCATCGGTCTGAATTTGGCCTGCGGGAACATCGAGCGATGAACGGCGCACGGCCTCGGCGAGATCGGTATAGGTGAGCCCGTAATCACGCAAGCGAGCAGGGTCGGCTTCGATGGAAATTTCTCGCGGGGAATCACCTTGCAGATCGGCTTGAGAAATGCCGGGCAGCTCTACCAAGTCATCGCGAACACGTCGTGCGGCCTTGAGCAGGTCAGCCTCGTCCATTTCACCCGTGATGGCGACTTTTATCACATCGAACCAGCGCGAACTGTCAGGAACTTCGAGCCGTGGCGGTTCGGTCTCGGCAGGAAAACTGGTGATACCCTGAACGAGTGGGCGCAGTTCTTCCATGAGCTCTTGGGGATCAGTAATGGTATCGGCCTCGACAACAATGCGCGCGGAGCCAGCGCGCGCCTCTGACTCGATCGAAGCAATGCCGGGCAAATTTTCAATGGCTCGCTCGATCGGGATGACCACAGCACGTTCCACATCAGCGGGTGTGCCACCACGGTATTCGACATTGATGTGAACTTCGTCAAAACGAAATGCTGGATTCACCTCCAAGGTCGTGCGTTTCCAAACAGAGTATGCGCCTAACAGAATGATGACGCCAATCATGAGATTCGCGGCTAGGTGATTACGGGCAAACCAGGAAATCATAAGGAGAAAAAAGAAGTTACGTGAATGTCGCAACGATCTTACGACAAAGCCTACACACCAGATAATGGGGCACCGCAGAAGATGAACGCAAAATGGCTGCAATCAAGCGTTATGTGGCAGGAGCGTAAATTCCCGCTGCGCCATGACACAACCGTTGATGGCGAGCTCGATGCGATGCAGCCCTGGATGATAAACGCGGGTGGTGATCTTGCGGAACGATTGCCGACGCTCGGCGCGATGCACTTGTCCGGCGGGCAGGACGATTTCTTTCCACAAGTAGGTTTTCGGGCTGAGCGAGCCGTTGGCTTTTTGGTAATGCACGATGATGTCGAGGCGCAGTCGTTGTTCCACGGTGGCAAGCGAGGTCATTTCCAACAGACAACTCAGATCTCCATAAAATGGCACGCTGCTTGAGGCGAGAGTAAATGATACATCTCCGAGTTGTGGTGCAGCGAGACCGTGCAAAGCGAGGGCTTGCGGTTCGCCCTTTTTGAGCAAATTCCGCATGGCATGGCGAAGAAGTTTTTTGCGGGGAGCTGGAGCGTTTTTCATCCACTTCTCGGCGATCTGAAGAGCGAGTTGCGGATGATCGCGCGCGATGTCATTCAAGTGATTGGCAACGGAGCGGCGCACATACTCGGAAGGATCATCGCGGAGGGCGTGAAGAATTTTTTGCGTCGCGGTGGGATCGGCAATAAAACCTGGAATCTGCGCCCCCCATGGCAAGCGCGGACGAGAGCCTTCGGTGAGCCAACGCCGCACATGATCGTTCGGGTCATCGAGCCAGCCGTGCATGATCTGCAAGCAGGCCGGAGCATCGTGCAAGAGCAAATGGCGCACACCAAACTCGGAGGTGAAGCGCATGGTCAGCTCACGCAACAACTCCATTGCCACGGGAAGGTGATTTTTTCCGTAAATGCCCGCGTAGTCGGCAAGCGGTGCAATCATCCAACTTTGCACACCTTCTGCCGTAGTGCCCTCACGGAGTGGATCACATTCGCAGCTCGGGTGCAGCACACGACGAATCACCGCGGCGGCCTCAGGAAAATCGCTCGGCAAATGCCTGGCGAGGGAGTGGGTGACTTGCAACCAGCGCTGCTTCATTTCGAGCGACTCGAGATCAGCACAGGCATCGGCGTTCCATTTTTTCAGAGAAAAACGCGGAAGCTCGCAGGCGAGAAGTCGACCAAGGATCTCGATCACATTTCGATTGAAAACATTTTTGAAAGGCTCCACGTGTTGAGGTATAAGGGATTATTCTTTATGAAACAAGCTTCGCGAAATAAGATTGGCATTTTACTCTAATCTCGCTATAATACCAGCATGAAACAATTTGCTATGTTTGCGATAGCGGCTGTTGGCGTGAGTGGATCGCTTGCCAAAGCGGATCGCAACAGCCCCCTCCCCGACTTCGGCCCTGGTTATCTCACCTTTTACTTGGACAACGACTTATTTGGCAACAAAGACCGAGATTACACCAATGGTGCACGCTTGTCGTGGATCTCGGGCAATCGTCCGATCGGAGACATCGGTTCGATTCAGCGCGGCTTGCGCCCCTTTACCGGTGACCGCAAATCCTTGCGCGGTTTTCGAGGACTGACAGGTTTTGATGATCCCGATGAAGTGCAATACAACTTCGGCTTCTCACTTACGCAGTTGATGTTCACGCCTGAAGATTTTAGCTCTCTGACTCAACCCGAAGGCCAACGCCGCTACGCGGGTTGGTCGGCGCTTGGCTTTTCGTTGCACACCAAAGACGACCAGACACTAAACTCAGTCGAGTTTCTGTTAGGCATTACAGGGCCGAAATCTTTTGCTCAGGAGTCACAGGATTTTATCCATGACATTCGCGACATCGACAAATTTCTGGGTTGGGACAATCAATTGCCCACGGAGGTAACAGCGGACTTAAGCTTCGTACAAAAACGCCGACTCAACTTCGGAGAAAATGACAGCATCCTCAGCATGGACGGCATTGGAGAATGGGGTGGCCGACTCGGGTCTTTCCGCACCACCGCACACATCGGCGGCATGGTGCGCGTAGGTCTCTACCTGCCCGCTGATTTCAGTGACCCTCGTCTGTCCGAGACTGCTTATGCGCATAAGTATTTCACCAACGAACGAATCATGCTGAACCCATGGTCAGTATTTTTGTTAGGTGGTTTCAAAGCCTCTTACATCGCTCATGACGCTACACTTGACGGCCCAATATTTCATGATGATTTCAGCACGGGAAACACCCGTGAAACCTACGTAGGTGAAGTGTATGCCGGCTTCGGCGTGCGCATCAAAGCCGTAGAAGTTAGCTACGCACATACATGGCGTACGGAGGAGTATGAAGAGCAACTCGGCAACGCTAACTTTGGCACACTGAGTGTGAGATTACAGTTCTAACATTTTTCCGACCTTGCGCGATTTACTCCCTGCTGGCCGACCGGCGCTCGTTCTCGCGCCGATGAAAGACGTCACCGACCTACCGTTCATGCGGGTGCTTGCTCGGCGCGGTGGACCAGATTGGTTTGTGACAGAATTTTTCCGTGTGCATCCGAACTCAAAGCCCGATCGTTACATTCTGCGCTCGATCCGCGAAAATCAAACGGGAATTCCGATTTTTGCCCAAATCATCGGCTCTGACCCCGAGGCCATGGTGAGTGAGGCCAAAGTTCTCCTACGTGAAGAAATCGCCGGCATCGACCTCAATCTTGGCTGCCCAAGTCCGACTGTATGTGGAAAATCTGCAGGGGGTGGATTGCTCCGACAACCCCAAGAAATCGACCGCATGATCGGTATGTTACGCGATTCAATTCCAACACGCTTCACGGTTAAAACCCGCGTCGGTTATCATGATGAATCAGAATTCCCCGCATTGCTCGAAGTATTCCGCAAGCATGCCATTGATGGACTCACCATTCATGCTCGCACGGTGGCTGATCGTTATCAGACGCCAGTGAGGCCCCACTGCGTACGGCTGGCGCTAAAAATGTTAGATTGTCCGATCATCGCGAATGGCAACGTAATTAATGCGCAAGCAGGAGTCAATTATCAAAAGAACACGGAAGCGCACGGGCTGATGATTGGACGAGGTGCGATCCGCAACCCTTGGTTGTTCGATCAATTACGCCAACGCTACAGCGGGAAATCCATGCACTCTCCTACCGCACGCGACCTACTCTCTTACATCGAAGATCTCTACGCCGAACTCGCACAGGAAAGTAAAGAATATCAGGAGAAACATCACATTCAGCGCATGAAAAAAACCATGCTTTACATCGTGCAGGGGCTCGGTGATGAATTCGAGCACCACATGCGCCGCATGCAAACGGAGGAGGAATTCTTTTCATTGTGCCGCACTCATCTGAATCACGATGAGCCTCTCCCCGATGTGCCACCAGAGCAGTCCAAATTGTTTTGTGGATTTCAAGATTTGTTAGATCCATCACTCCCCTGACGGGCGAGGTAGCAGAACGCCACGTTTCACTGGTGTGCCTAATTGTGGCATCCCCGATTGATCAAAGGTAAAAGGCTGGATCATGACATCGCGCTGCCATCCTGGTTCGCGGCTTTGTTTGGAATGATAGATGTGCCACCATTCGCTACCATCAGGCGATTTCACGAAGCAAGAGTGCCCAACACCATAGGTCTGCTCGGTGCTCTCGAATGCGGGACGTGCCGACTTTTTCCACGACTTCGGATCGAGCGGATTTTTACCAACGAGTTCTAACACGCCTAACTTATACGACGGCAACCAAGATGCTGCGCACGAGTAAAACACAAATGTCCGACCATGCGCTTGCACCACCTGCGGACCTTCGTTCAAGCCACGTCCCTGCGACCCCTCCTCCGTGCGCTCCCATGCATGATCGGCATGATTACAAATCAACACACGCGGCCCAGAAAGTTCGGTCGCGGATTTCATCGGCGCAATGTAAAGAAATTGACGATCCGTGCCGGGACGATCCCACCCCGACCACAACGCATAGAGTTTTTTATCGTGATGCAGCAAGGTCATGTCAATCGCCCACACCAACGGGGATCGACCGTCTTTGCCATCACCCGTGGCCATAGGGCC
>CANHKJ010000144.1 GCA_947460915.1 Verrucomicrobiia bacterium | reverse complement strand
GTGAGCAGTGAGCAGTGAGCAGTGAGCAGTGAGCAGTGAGCAGTGAGCAGTGAGCAGTGAGCAGTGAGCAGTGAGCAGTGAGCAGTGAGCAGTGAGCAGTGAGCAGTGAGCAGTGAGCGGCACAGGGTGGTTCGGAAAGACGCAGGCTTGGGAGGATAGCTCGCACGCTTGGGAAGGTAGCTCGCACGCTCGGGAGGGAAGATCGCACGCTCAGGAGGGAAGATCGCACGCTCGGGAGGGAAGATCGCACGCTTGGGAAGGTAGCTCGTACGCTCGGGAGGGAAGATCACACGCTTGGGAAGATAGCTCGCAAGCTTGGAAGGATAGCTCGCACGCTTGGGAAGGTAGCTCGCACGCTCGGGAGGGTAGCTCGCACGCTCAGGAGGGTAGCTCGCACGCTCGGGAAGGTAGCTCACACGCGTTTTAGGCTAACTCGCACGCGTTTTAGGGTAGCTCGCACAGCGCGATGTATCGTGCCATGGGCTACGTCACCCGCAGCGAGCGGGCCAGCGGGCTCAAGCGCAAAGCCAGCAAGAAACCGAAGGAGTAATTCATAGGGGGCAACAGAAAGTGGTGGGAGTCGCGCCCTTTCAGGGCTTTTGGTGATTTTTGTCGCAATACCCCAGCGCGTTGCGCAGGGCTATCGGGTGCTTGCACCGTTGGCGCGGAAGAAATTTTGCGGGGTGGGTCAGAAAGACGCAGTTGGTCGGCGATACTCTAGAGCGTGTTGCCTATTTCTTTCTGGTTGGTGTCGGTCATGATTCTGGTAGGGAGGCAGTGGTTTTCCGCAACTCTTGCGCGGAGATACGAACCAACTTGCCGTCTCGCTTGACCACGATCGCGGTGTCGGTCTGGATCGCTGTCTTGCGTGCTGATTCAGCGGCACGTTGCAGGGCGGCCATGGATGTCCGCAAGTCTTGATCTTTGGCTTGGCTGATGTCTTTGGTTTTCATTCGTTTTCCCCCCATTCTATGAGCGTTGGCGTCTCGCCAACATTATCATATTTCGCCCAAGTATCGACAACTGATTTGTAGGCTTCTTCGAGATTGTGCAATCCGGCAGTAAAACGAGCCACCGGACTCAAGTGCAAAACCGGCAAGAAAACGTAGCTCTAATTCCTAGGGGTGCAACGGAAAGTGGTGGGCTGATGAAAAATCCTCTGCGATATACTTTGCGAACTCAGCGCCTTTGCGTTTCGTTCCTTTTCAGAGCAAAGGGCTCTTTTAACCACAACCGAATCACGCGGAGCGGGATGAGATAGCGGGACTGAATGAATCTCAACGAATCCCGCAAGTTTAACGACGGATTTAACGGATTATACTGATTTTTTTGATGAGGAAAAATGAAGTGCCTTCAAAACTCCTTCTTATGAACCATTCACCAATAACCTATGATTTCCCAATCCATCTCATCTTGGAATCTTGAAAATCTTGAAAATCATGTCTCGATTGGCCACCATTACGAATGACCATCCTTGACTACAGCCATTATAACGATGGATTAAACTGATTTAAGGGATTTTTGAGGGGCGCTGACCTAGGTGCGGATCATTCATGTCGTAAGGCATCGATGGGATTGAGCCTTGCGGCTCGTCTGGCGGGGGTGTAGCCGAATAAGACTCCT
The DNA here is from genome assembly GCA_947460915.1 of Verrucomicrobiia bacterium. GTDB lineage: Bacteria > Verrucomicrobiota > Verrucomicrobiia > Verrucomicrobiales > Akkermansiaceae > UBA956. Next base: position 5,925 of record CANHKJ010000144.1, on the reverse strand, counting down.
ACCGCAGCGGAGAATAGAAAGGCGATCAGATTGATCTGGAAGTTGAAATGAAATGGCACTTTGATCACTTGCGCCAAACCGTAACAAAGGCCGAGCGCGAGCAGGATGCCGACGATGCCACCGATGCAAGAGAGCGTCATGGCTTCGACCAAAAATTGCAGCAGCACCTCACGTGCCGAGGCGCCGATCGCCAAGCGTATGCCGATCTCATGAGTTCGCTCGGTCACCGATACCAGCATGATGTTCATGATGCCGATGCCACCGACTAACAGCGAAACGGCAGCCACGGCCGTGAGCAGCATGGTCATGAGCTGTGTCGTTGAGCCGAGGGTTTCGGCAATTTGACGAGTATCGAACACATTGAAGTCATTGTCTTGATTGCTCTCCAGGTTGCGCCGTGCTCGCATGATCCGTGAAATTTCATCGATGAGCCGAATGCTATCGGTGCCCTCGACGGCAGAGATCGAGATCTGGCTGATGTCATTGGCGGAAACTTTTCCAATCAAGCGTCGTTGCAAAGCGGACAGCGGCATGATGATGGTATCGTCCTGATCGCCCATGCCCGCCTGCCCCTTGGTGGCTAACAGACCGATGATTTCCACCGATGCTCGGCCGATGCGAATTTTTGACCCCAAGGGATCAGCATCGCCGAATAACTCGGTGCGCACGGTATTGCCAATCACACAAACCGCGGTGCCAGAACGGACATCGCCCTCGGTGAAAAATCGGCCCTCGGCGAGATGCCATTTGTTGATTTGAAAATAAATCGGCGTGGTCCCCGTGACATTGCTAATGCGCGCATTGTGGCCATAGATCGTGCTCAATGATGCCATATTGACGGGAGCAATCGCAGCAATGCTGGAGATCTGATCGCCGAGGGCTACGGCATCTTTTTCCGTGAAATGTGGCACACCCGCCGATGAGCCGCGCGAACCAAAACCAGAACCAGGGCGGAGGGTCAGCAGATTGCTGCCCAGGCTAGAAATTTGCTCCTTCACCGCCTGCGTGGCGCCCTCGCCTAAGGTGACCATGGTAATGATCGATGCCACACCGATGAAAATGCCTAACACCGTGAGAAACGCGCGCGTCATGTTCCGACTGATCTCACGCAACGCAATCGCAAAAGCATTCCAGATCATACGGGTAGAGAGAGTTGTTTCACGGCTTGGTCCGACTCGATCATGCCATCCTTGATCACCACGCAGCGCTTGGCATAGGCCGCGACTTCATCATCGTGCGTGACCATCAAAACGGTAATGCCACGATCCACATTCAGTCGCGTCAGCAATGCGATGATATCGCGCGTGGTCAACGAATCGAGATTGCCCGTAGGCTCATCGGCAAACAAGGTGCTCGGCTGAGAAACGATGGCGCGCGCAATGGCGACACGTTGTTGTTGCCCACCCGATAGCTCCCCAGGCGTGCTGCTCAGCTTCGTCGCGAGGCCCACAGAAGCGAGTGCCGCGGCCGCCTTGGCGCGGCGATCAGATTTTGACATCCCTCGATAGAGCAGTGGCAACTCGACATTTTCCATAGCACTGGTGCGCGCTAACAAATTGAACCCTTGGAAAATAAAACCCAGTGCATAGCGACGCAGCATCGAGCGTTGGTCCGCGCTGAGTTTTTCCACGGCGATGCCCTCGTAGTGATAGGTGCCCGTGGTCGGTGTATCGAGGCAACCTAACACATTCATCAATGTTGACTTGCCAGAGCCACTCGGCCCCATGATGGCAACAAACTCACCGCGATGGATGGTGAGATCAATTCCTTTCAATGCCTGAAAAGAAGCATCGCCCACGCCAAAAGTTTTGGTGATCGCGCGCAAGTCAATGTGGGGAGGATCGCTCATGATGCAGGGGTATCGAGGCGAAGAATGACGGACATTCCTTCGGTGAGATTGGGTGCGGAAATTTCCGTTTGATGCCCATCGCTGAGCCCCACTGTGACGAGTAGAGAAATGGCGCGACCGTCTTGTAAGACCCAGATTTTTGAGGTCTTCGTGGGCGCTGATTTTTCGTCGTCCGCTGCGGGGCGGCTGCGATTGCGCGTAGGCATGGGAATCAAGCTTTGCACAAAGGATTTCTTCGCCACACTTGAAACGAGGGAAGCAGATGCGGGATCGAATCGCAGTGCCGCCGCGGGAACTACAAACACACTCTTGCTCTCGGCCACGCGAATGTCAGCCGTAGCCGTCATGCCAGGGCGCAAGCTGAGGTCATCATTGCTGACTTCTAAATCCGCTTCGTAGGTCACCACATTTTGTGTCACGGCCGAGCCATAGGCAACCACGGTGACATTGGCGGGGTAAGATCGATCTGGCCATGCATCGACCGTGAAGGTAGCGGATTGCCCTTTCGCCACGAGGGCAATGTCCGCTTCGGCAATGGCGACTTCGAGTTTCATGCGCTCCAGTTTTTCCGCAATCACAAAAAGCTGCGGTGCCGTGAAACTCGCGGCGACGGTTTGGCCGGGCTCGATCGAACGCGTGAGCACCATGCCATCGATGGGCGACTTGATGACCGCCTTCGACAAATCATTTTCATTGATCCGCACCTGTGCTTCGGCTTGTCCCACCAGCGATTGCGCACTCAGCAGATCAGCCGAGGACCGCTCGGATGCGGCGATGGCGGTCGCCATTTCTGCTTGCGAGGGAATTTTTCCACCGCTCAAGCGTGACAATTCTTGTTGTCGCGCCAATGCCGCCAAGCTTTCTTTCACCGTCGCTTGCGCTTGCGTGACCTTGGCCTCGGCGACCTTCACAGCAGCACGGTTGCTTTCCGTTTGCTGCAATAATTTTGTCGTATCGAGTTTCGCAAGCGCTTGTCCTTTGCTCACATGATCATTGAAATCGACAAAGACCTCTAAGGTGGTGCCTGACAATTCGCTACCGACGATCACCTCATTGGTCGGAAACAAATTTCCCGTTGCGGTGATCAGCAGAACGATGTCGCCGCGCTGCAAGGGCTCGGTGACATAGTGAGGCAAGGCTTTTTTGATCGCTTGTTGATGATGCCACCAATACCAAGCGCCGAGACTAACAAAAAGTGCAAGGCTCACAAGAATCACCACACGCTTGGTAGAACCATGACGGCCCGATTCAATCACTTGCGCTAATTTTTCAGGTGGCAGCGAGATGTTTTCTGCTTCCGTGGGTGGAATCGTAGGTTGAGACATAAGTGTGTGCGCGAAAATGCGTTAGTTTTTTGACCATCCCCCACCCAAGGATTTGTAGAGTTGAATGCTTGCGGTGGCTTGTTGGGTCATGGTGCCTACCTGTTGTTGTTGCAAAGATAGCAAGGTGCGCTGCGTATCTAACGAAAGGAACAAATCAATCTGCCCAGCTTCGTATTGGAGTGCGGCCAATCTTTGCGCTTCGGCAGCAGCTGTGATCGATGACTGAATGCTTTGCGCTTGTTGCTGGTAGCGTTGCACCGCAGCGAGGGCATTTTCCACCTCGGACAATGCTCGCAATACCGTGACTTCGTATCCCGAAAATGCTTGGCGTTGTTGCTCGGTTTGCATCAAGATCTTGTTGCGAATTCTCCCCGCCTGAAAGATCGGGGCGGTCAAGCCACCAGCGAGCGACGCAAGAGTGGTTTGCGGAGAAAAAAATGCGCGTCCACTGCCCGATTCCGCACCCAGAGATCCTGTCAACTGAAAGGCTGGCAAGCGCTCACGCTCGGCAGACATAGTGCGAACCGTAGCCGCGAGCACTGCTGCCTCTGAGGCCCGCACGTCAGGCCGCTGGCGCAGAGTATCGGCAGGAATCCCCATCGCACGAGGAGCGGAGAGCAGCGGCACTGCACGAGATTTGACAAGCGATCGATCATAAAATCCCGGTGTCTGTCCCGCCAACAAGGCGAGCAGATTGCGCGACTGTGTGGCCTGCAACTGCAAGCCTGGGATGGCGCTTTTCGCTTGCTCGAAAATCGTGCGCGCCTGCTGCGTATCGAGCGCTGTTCCCGTTCCCGCTTGCTCGCGCCACTGAGTGAGCTGAAGCGTTTCCGTGCGCGTGATCAAGCTGCGCTGCACCACGGCTAGCTGTGCTTCCGCAGAGCGAAAGTTCACGTAGGCCGTAGCCACATCGGCGACGAGGATGACTTGAGCGGCGTGGAAATTTTCCTGCACTTGCAACAGATCCGCAGAAGCGGCGCGGATGGTTTGCTGTTGCCTGCCAAACAAATCCACCTGCCAACTCGCATCGACAGAAATGCCGAAGCGATCATCGCTAGAGCTGCGGTCTGAATCATGATCACGCGAACTTGTGTGACTCGCCAAACCATTGCCCGCAATCATCGGAAAAAGCGCGGACTGTTCCACGCCTCTTCTGGCACGATACTCACGAATTTTCGCGAGCGCCGCGTGAATGTCAGGACTGTTGTACAGAGCATCTTGGATCAGTTGATTGAGGATCGGATCGTTGCAACGTTTCCACCAACGCGACAAATCTTGAGGCTTGGCGGATGATGTTGCATCGCTCGCCCCCTTCCATTGAGATGGCAAGGTAAACGAGCGCATCGCCGTTGTGTGATCAGCACAGGAGCTGAGCATGATCACGCCGAGCACCGTGGCTGACCAGCGTTGCCGCGCAAGTTCGCGAGCAACAGTTCCGATGATCCGCTTCATATCCTGAGAGCCGATGTTCAATGGCGATCTTTGTTGCTTCGATCATAGCGATCGTTTCGGTCGTCAAGATCATTACGATCACCGCGATCATTGCGGTCGTCAGTAAACTGATTTTGCGGTCTGTTATTGCCATGATATTCGTTGCGACCGCCGTAATAATATTTGCCGCCATGGTAATAACGATTATCGTATTTACGACCCTTGTATTGGAAATTTCCCGTCTCGTAATTACCGCCCGAATAATAGCGATTCTGATAATGATAGGCGCTCCCCACATAGGTGTTAGGGAGTGTATCATAGACACCGAAGGAAGTGGATACAGAGCCGCGCATAGGTCCACCTGGATAGTCTGAGACGACACAGGAGGAAAAAGTTGCAGCGGCGATGGCGAGCGATACGATGGAGATAGTAGGATTCATGGTCATGTGCTTGCTTTTGCAAGTGACTGAATCCTAAGCTAACCCAACGAACATGCCATGGGGTAAAACCCTACACCAACAGCTTATCAACAACAGGCCTATGACAAACAGACTATTACCAATAACGCGCGCTCTCGATCGCAAGGATCAGTCGATCGATGTCTTCCGGGAAAACATGACCGATCGTGCCGATGCGGAAGCTATCGACGCCTGTGACTTTTCCGGGATAAATCACGAAGCCTTTTTCTTTGAGTCGGTCGTAGAATATTTTGAAGTTGTAGTCTGGAGATGTGGGATCATGTGGTGTGGGGCATGATACCCATGATTGAAATCATGGGCTGGGAATTGCATTGTCCCGTTGGGACAGAGATTGAAACAAAACCCGAAGGAGGAACCACGAAATACTCAAAATACAAGAAAATTTGAGTGGGGAGTGATCAGTGCGCAGTGAACAGTGAAGGAAGAGTTGATTAGACCCTTTCATTTGAAATTTCGGTCGATGAAAACAAGGGATTGAAAATCCCTTCTCCGTATTGCTTACCCGCGTAACACTTCGTCCATGACCTCGATGCAGCGGCGGTTTTGCGCCATGGTTCCGACGGAAATGCGCACCCACTCGGGCAATTTGTAGCTGCTCATGGCGCGCAAAATGATGCCGCGTTGCAGCATTTTTTTGAACAAGCCATCGCCGTCACCAACTTTGACGAGAATGAAATTCGCGACGCTAGGAACAAATTCCAAACCGCGATCCGCAAAGGCTTGATGATAAAACGCAAGGCCCTCGGCATTGACGGCTTTGGTTTGATTCATGTGCGAGTCATCGGTCAAGGCGGCCAAGGCACCCGCCTGTGCAATGGCATTGACATTGAAGGGCTGGCGC
>CANHKJ010000143.1 GCA_947460915.1 Verrucomicrobiia bacterium | reverse complement strand
CGCGTGCATATTCAGCGAGTCCTGCATAGCCGCTGCTAAGATCTTCATGGGAAAAATTTCCGTTAGCTTCTTCGATGGGCGATGAGATTTCGGTTGCAACATCGAAGTATGAGGTAATCGATGAACTTTTGATCAAGCGTGTGGTTCGGGTGCTATCGGGTGTGAAATTGAGATCCTCGATGAGATTGTCGAGCTTGCGCTTGAGCACTCGCTCTTGCTGGAAATACCAGAAAGAAAATAGACTGAGGGCGACGAGAGCGGTCGCGACAAAAGTGAGGATTTTTCTCATGAGCTTGGTTCGATGATGTAGAGATAACGGCGAGGTGCGTAGCCGCGTTGGAGAAGTTTTTTGACGGAAAAATGATTGCAGGAAACTTTCCAGGCGGGGAGGGGTCCAGCTTCGTAGGCCACGAGGTTACTGCCATGCGTAAGCCACCGGTCAAACAAAATGACGTGACCCTTGGTGAGCAGAATATCACCTGGTTTGAGATCATCCCACGAGATCGGCGTTGTGACCGCGGGCATTTCAGCAGTAGAAACGGGCCTAGCCAAACGCCAGCAGCGGGAGACGAAGCCAGAGCAATCGACTCCAGCGGCGTGTCTGCTCACTGCGGCGTCACCTGCTTGTTTTTTCGCCTGTGTCGCGACATCACCAGCGGCGTAGCCGTCGCGAATTTTGCCGAGAAATGTTTTAGGCGTATCAAAGCCCCCCCATTGGTAAGGCATGCTGATTTGCTCTTGATCGGGTGACCAATAGCCTCGGCCTGGTCCAGGATTTTGAAGACTGAGATCTGGTGTCTGCACGAAAATGCCGTCTGCATCGCTGCCGTGCAGAATGTTTTTCGTGAATGGTTTCCAACGAACTTGGGTGTAAGCGTAGGCCGAGGCCAGTGCCTGTGTGCGGGTAACCATGCTTGCAGGACCGGGAACATAGGTCGCAAAACCATCGCCGTTACCGCATTGGCATAGTAGAAAAGCGATTGTCAGTAGCGCGCAAATTTTTCTCATAAATCGGCACCTGATTTGAGTTTTTCCAGTAGTCCAGCACAAGCATCCTCGATGAGATCCGCGACGTGCTCGAATCCTTGATCACCACCATAATAAGGATCGGGCACATAGGTGTCCTTGTGACGCGTGGCGAAATCGGTGAGAAAACGGATCTTATGGCGGAAAGGGGCACAGCCGGGACGTTTTAACAATTCGCGCTCATTGTCCTGATCCATGATGAGGATGTGATCAAAGATGGAAAAATCATCATCCACCACAGGACGTGAGCAACCAAAGATCGAGTAGCCTCGTTTTTCGAGAGTGCGGATCATGCGTCGATCAGGAGGGTTGCCCTCATGATAGCCGGTAGTGCCTGCGGAGTCGATGAGAAAAGAACTGCTGAGACCAGCTTGTTTAACTTGTTGGTGAAATATGATTTCGGCGGCAGGAGATCGGCAAATGTTGCCCATGCAGACAAAAAGCACTTTGGTGAGAGGGTGTTGCATGACACAGATTGAAAAAATCTCAGAAAATGACAAGCAACTTTTCCGCTCGGCGGTGTTACTACTCATGAATCCATAAAAAATCATGAATCAAAAGTTATTGTTTCCTGTCGTGACCTTGCTGCTTGGTGGCAGTGCCGGTTTTCTTATCGGTAAGGGAGGCAAATCCGATCCGAGCGCTGCGGAGATCACTGCTGAGAGCCTCAGTCGCAGCAGTCGCGCAGCTAGCACGAGCGACTCTGTCGCAGCAAAAGGTTCTGCTTCACGTCCTCGTTCTGTCGATGAAATCTACCAAACTCCCGGTCAGATTCAGCGCATGCAGTCGTTGCTCGATTACTATTCCTCATTGAGCCCTGAGCAACTTGAGGAAGAAGCCAAGAAGCTCGATGGCATTCCGATGCCCGAGCGCATCATGGCATCCTACGTTTTGTTCGCGAAGTGGGCCGAGACCGATCCACAAAGTGCGATGGCATTTTCTGATAAAATGGGCTTCACCGGCATGTTTGTGAAACCTACGATCATGCAGAGTTGGGCGAGTGTTGATCCAGTAGCAGCCTCGAAGTTCTATTCAGACAATCCTTCGCAATTCGCGATGATGGGCATGTTTGGTGGCCGTGGCGGCGGCGGACCTATGGGCAACGGCGCTGCATCAATCATTGCTTCCGAGTGGGCGAAACAGAATCCCGAAGATGCGATGACTTGGGCGAAATCTCTGAACGGTGCGGAAAAGGGCAATGCTCTCAGTTCGATTGTTTCTCAAGTTGCCAAGACGGATCCAGAAAAAGCCATGCAGCTTGCTAGCACAATGGAGGGCGATGATCAATCGCGCGCCAATCGCCAAATTGCTGAAGCACTGGGTGCCAAGAGCTGGGGCGATGCCGAAAAATTCATTGCTGGTCTTCCCGCTGATCAACAAGAAGACGCTCGTCGTCGGGCCTTCGACGGTCTCGCAGGAAAAGATCCTTTTGAGGCAGCCAAGCAGTTGACTACCTTTGCAGATGACGAACAACGCATGCGTGCCACCGCCACAGTTGCTGAGCAAATGTCTCGCGAAAATCCTCAAGAAGCCTTCAACTTGGTCGTATCTTCAGGTGTGACATCGGACGATGCCATGCGCAACGTGATGATGAATTATTCCCGCCAAGACAGCAAAGCCGCGTTGGCAGCCATCGAGCAAATTCCCGCTGGAGATATGCGCGACACAGCCGTCGGTACCTATGTTTTCGCGAACAATGGCACAGACAACTCACAAACCTTCGCGCTTGCCGAATCCATTACTGATGAAGGTGATCGCCAGCGTGCGCTGATGGTTAGCTCCACCAAATGGATGGCCGCAGATCCCGTAGCTGCCAAAGCAGCGATTCAGCAATCCACATCCCTCAGTGATGAAGCCAAAACTCGGATCATTGAGAGTGAAGGCAACATGCGCGGTTGGGGTGGTCGCGGACGCGGTCGCTAAACAATTTCGATGGCAGGAGTGTAACCTCTTACATAACGCATAATGTAAGAAAGTTTCGTGAAAGCATGAGCGACATTCCTGCCAAAACCTACGGCCTCGCACGGGTGGAAATTCCATCCGTGAGCAGCTTCGGGTGGCAAGTGCGGATGCAACGGCGCGGTGAGAAATCATCGCGCTTTTTCAGTGACGCGAATTATGGTGGCCTTGCTCATGCTTACACAGCAGCACTTGCTTGGCGCGATGCCGTTTTGGCCGAGTGGCAAAGTAACGAACGTGCGAGGATTTGTGAAATTTCCTCCCGCAATGCATCAGGCGTGATCGGTGTCTCTCGCGTAGTCGTCCGTGCTGCTAATGGGGCCGAATATCAGTTCTGGCAGGCGACTTGGTGCCCCGCACCGGGAGTGCGGAAATCAGTGAAATTCTCGGTAAAAAAACACGGTGATCAAGTTGCTTTCCGCCTCGCGATCGAAGCGCGCAACAATGGCATCGGTTCTTGAGGCGATCACTTGAGAATCTCTAGCAGTTTTTCGCGATTCTCTTCGCTATTCAGTTGATTGAACAACTCGGTGGCTTCACGTTGTTGGCGACTGCTACGTTCGATTGCGAAAGCTGAAGTGTATAATGCGTCGTCTGCGATTTTGTGTTTCCCGAAAAATTCATCAGGATTGATGCGATTGAGCGGATTGCCTCCGTAGCCAGCGCCAATGTCCACGCCATTTCCTAGACGGACTTCATAATGTAGATGGGCAGTATATACCCCGCTCGCAGAGCCCACGGAACCGATGGCTTGACCGCGTCCGACGAGGCTGCCTAGCGCCACATCGATGCGATGCAGATGCGCATACATCGTTTGCACCGCAGTTCCATCCATCAGTCGATGAGCGAGCACCACGATGTTTCCCCAGCCAGGCGACGGATTTCCCGCATAGACCACAAGACCGTCAGCGGCCGCATAGACGGGATCAGCAAGATCTGTGTTCATGCCGCCGATGCCATTGAGATCGGCACCAAAATGATTTCCCCCACGCTGCTCATTCATCGCCCAAAATGGTTGCGCGTCGTATGCAAAAGCCCCATGCCGTGAGCCCATCGGTTGCTCCACATGCTGCACTACGGGAGTGGCTAAGGTCTGCCAAACCGAGAATGAGGGAAAACGGAAATCCACATCGCCCTGTGATGGTAGTGCTAATGGTCGATTCGCATTTTGTGGCGTGTTCATTGAGAAATCCTTGAGGCTCATTTTCGATGTAGAAAAATGCAAGGTCATGCCCACCACGAGTCCTGCGAGGATTAACACAAAAAGAACCAGTGAAATGCGTTTCATGAGAGATGATTACGTAAGATTTGAGTCAGATGTTTCGGAGAAATTGTCATGGAGTTGCATCTACAATCCGTCGCTCTCATTAGTCGATGTTTTCGATGCGGGGGCAGTGATTTATACAAGTTCTTTGGTCGACTTTCTCGTTCGCCACAGCGTTTTTGTTAGGGATATGACGGTAATCAAATAGACTGCTTGCCAGAAAATGTAAGCACCAGGAATTGCGCGGCTGATGTTTAGGGGGAGCTCGGTAATCGTGAGATGATTCGCTGCACACAGTGCGGGTAAGCTCAGTGGAGAAATGCCTCCGATCCACACGGCGAGAGGAGCGAGTCGATCAGAAGCACCCATCAAGATCGATGCCACCATCAGTGGCAATACGAGTAGGAAGATGATGGAGAGAAAGACTGCGCGCCCACCTTTTGCTTCTAACAACATCTGATGCAGTAAAGCACAGGTGATCATCGCAAGGATGAAAAATCCTGCTAGTGAGGGCAACGCAAAGTGTCCCGGGAACCAGCGCGATTCAATAAGCATGTGCGTGAAGGTGAACCATCCTGCGCCACCGATGATTCCCATCAGTAAAACAAAACCGGTAGAGTTCGATTCATCGGCGAGCCTTGGCAAACGCTTGCGTCCGAATTTGTTTGCGCGTCTCCAGCCATTGATCTGTGTGCCGAAGTTGGGCGTGATGATGCCGCTGAGCACCCAAAGAAATAGCAAACTGAGTAAACCATAGACGAGAATCATTGCGATCGTTTCCCATGAAGATGGCTCCCATGACTTACCGCGCATCATGTAGGAGAAGCGCGAGAATTGTTGGGTAGGGAAAAGTTTTCCGGAATCGATCAAAGGGAGTGCATTTCCTAACAAAAGAATTTGCACCCATGCATAAAATCCCACCGCCCAGATTTTGCCTAATAGATGAGCGTCGGCATCCTTCCAGCGTCGGCACAACATCACAAAAAACGTGATGATCAAACAGGACTGCGAGAAGTAAGTGAAGACGGCTTCGGAGAAATCGAGATTGAAAAATTTCGCCTGCGAGAGCAATCGTCGCCCCGTTTCCCATGTGTCACCAATATTGCTCGGGGTCAGGTAGCGCACGGATTCTTCAAATGTCGGCGTGATGGTGAGATACTTGAAAAACACCAAGCCGAATTTTGCCGCTTGCGGAATCACGGTGTAGAGCGCGAAGATCAGACCGATGGAAGTCAGGAAGGCCCAGCGTCGGTTCTTGACGATTGTGCCAGTAAGCAATCCAGTCAGGTGATAGAGGATCGTAGTGCTGGCCATCACACCGTAGAGCGAGAGCCAGGTGTGCGAGGGGACGTTGCCAAACCAGATGCCCCAGATGACGAAGGGCAAGGTGAAGGCGAACATTACATATTCACGAATCGGCAATCCGAAGAGGTAACCTAACACTTTTGCTGCAGGTGTCATCGGCAATAAGCGTTGGTAGTCGATCACTCCTTCATCACGCTCTGCTGTCATTCCTCCTGATGCCTGCGCCGTACCTAATACAAAGAGGATGACACTTTGCAAAATCAGCAAGGGAATCAGTGGTGTGCGTTCTACATCGGACTCAGATAAATCAACCCGATTTTCACTGATCGTACGAATCATCTGAAACATAAAGCCCGCGATCATCACGGTGAGCAAGCAAGCGACGGAAACCGCTGTGGGACGGAGTCGGGAGCGGCAGTAACGCAAGAAAATGGGATTTTTCCAAAGTTCCCATGCTCGACAAATCGGTGGATGATTCATGACAAGCGACTCCTTTCTGCTACGCCGATGAGGATTTCTTCATAGGAACTGCGCTTCTCTGTGAAACTTCGCACACGCAGTCCGCGGCGCAGCATTTCTTCTAACAAATTGGCTTGCGCTTCGTCGTCGCCGAGGAAATCTAACGAAATCGATCCGCTATCAATGCGGGCATCGGCCACACCATTGAACTGTTGGATCCAATCTGGAACCGTTGTGAGCACATGCAATGGCACCACGGTGATGCTGCGCGAGTCATCGCCAAGTTGTTGGCGCACTTGATCTACGGTGCCCGATGCGAGCAATTTACCACGACTCATCACGCAAATGGATGTGCACATTTCCGCGAGCTCGGTGAGAATGTGCGAACTGATAAAAATCGTCGCGCCCTGCGATGCCAGTTTGCGCAAGGTGCTGCGCAGTTCGCGACGGGCGAGGGGATCGAGACCACTTGCGGGCTCATCGAGAATCAAAACTTTCGGTGAGTGCAACATGGTTTTTGCTAACACCAAGCGCTGCGTTTGACCGCGCGAGAGCTTGTGGCACCAGTGATTTTTGTGATCGGTGAGAGCGACTTCTTCCAAGCATTCATCCGCGCGTTCGGCGCATTGCTTGGCATTGCCGAGTCCGTGGGCCCGTGCATAGAAACGCAGAAATTCGCCACACTTGAGATCGCGCGGCACCGGTGCGAGATCCGGCATGTAGCCGATGACGCGCCGGGCCGCTTCTTTGTCCTCTAGCACATCGACGCCGCTGAGAATGACTTCTCCGTATGTCGGTTGCATGAGTGATGCGAGAACTTTAAAGGTGCTGGTCTTGCCGGCTCCGTTCGGGCCAACCAAGCCAAAGACTTCGCCAGCAGGGACTTTCAGCGTCAAATCATGGACAGCTGTGAAGTGTTCGTAATCGACACGCAGGTCGCGAATGTCGATCGCAGGGATTTCGTGAGAGGATGACATGAGAAAAAATGTTAGAAGCTGATGTCGTCGTCGGGATTCCAGTCGTTCGGAATGGTGAGTCCGATTTCCGCGGCATCTTGTTGTGCTTTTTCCAATTGTTCTCTGCGGTGCTCTTCGTATGCTTGCACTTGTTCGGGGCGCAAAACGGACATCATCGCTTGCTTTTCCGTTGTGCCTTCGGCCAGAGGTGTCACCCCATCTTGCAAACCATCGAACTGCATTTGTTTGTCGTAGTAACGAGATGTCTGCGCCATGTTGAGAAACATTTGATGACGCTGTTGGTCATCGAGCTTCACGATATCATCGATGCGTTTGACTTTGCCATCGGCCTCGGTTTGAACCTGTTCTGCTTTTTCATTCAAGCGCTCTGTGAGAAACTGTTCGCGTTTTTCACCTTGTAACATCGCAGCCATGGTTTCATCGAGTCCGGCGTCACGATCCTGCGCCCGCTCGGCTTTCATGTATTCATTCATGCTCACATGATCGCTTTCCATCATGACTTGTAAGGCTTTTCGTTGCTCATCTCCTTGCAAGACTAAGTTGTCGACCAGTTGCTTTTGCTGCTCGG
>CANHKJ010000142.1 GCA_947460915.1 Verrucomicrobiia bacterium | reverse complement strand
GCGCTCCTATTGTCCCCTACCCCAATTCTTCTTCGATGAAATCAAGCACGAGGTCGACGAGTTCATCGAGGGCTTCGGGGAGTTCTTCTTCGATGGTGGCGAGGTAATCAGCTTCGGTTTCGCTGTAGTCGCCGCGGTCTTGACTGCGGGTGCTGCACCAACGACTGGCGTTGAGTGGATCGACGATGGCGGTCGCGCCGATGAGGTCAAAGGAATTGATGATGCGTTGGTGATCGAGCGCACTTTGCCAAAACTCATGCAAGCAGTCCTCGCTTTCCAGAATTGGCACCGTCTCATACACATCCATCACCGCACGCTCCTCGCGACTGAGATCGCGCTCGGCGGATTCGTTATCGAGTTGATCGACTAACATTTCAACTTCATCTGGCCATTCAATGGGATCTTGGGCAAACATTTCGCGCGGGATGTAGAACACCGATGCCACACTGGCAAGGAAGATTTGCGGAGAATGATTCGATTCCAGCTAGCGATTGGAATTCGAGTGATAATTGCTTAGCCAACGCCTGTGAATGTTCTGCTCAATCTAACAGAATCACCAAAAGTGGAATCACTCGTGGTACAAAGCCTTTGTCACAAGATTCCAAGATTCTACAGGATTATCAAGAATTCAACATTCTTGATATCAGTGTAAGTTGCAGTGAAATATCTGTTCTATAAGCGCCTCGATCGCAACGCCAAAACAGGCTCCAAATGTGGTTGAGTCTGGCTATTTTTTCCCCATGGTTTGTTTCTATGGAGTATAACGCACAGAAGCATGAATCTCTCCGGCTTTTGCGCTAGGTTGATGAAAATGAAGGGATTGCAAACCCCTTGTCCATCGGCGTAAAAAAAGGGAGCCCGGAGGCTCCCTTGATTAGGACACTGAAATGGTGGGCAGAGATGGATTCGAACCAACGTAGGCGTGAGCCAGCAGATTTACAGTCTGCCCCCTTTAGCCACTCGGGCATCTACCCCTTATTTCGGTGGACGGCGAAAGTAATCTGATCGACAGATGTTTGGCAAGAGGAAAAATGCATTTTTTACGAAAAAAGTCGGCCGAAGATTTTTGGTAAGCTGGGCTGGGCTTATTTCACTTCCATGACGAAGCGTGCCTTGCCCTCGGGATCTTTGGCTGCATCGGCCTGCCAGATGACGGAAAAGCCGTGCATGGGTGCGGTAGCAACATCGCCAGGGTTACCTAGGACGATGCGACCGGGGCCCTCGATGGAGTATTCGAAGCGCTTGCCCTCGTAGGCTTTCATTTCCACGCGCAGGTTGGTGAGGCCTTTGCCGGAGATTTTTTCGGATGCAAGATCAACGGGGTCGAAGGCGCTCAGTTTGTCACGTTTTTTATCGATCGTAACGACGTCGATGCGATCCTTCTTGGTGAGTTCTTCCAGCTTGTCTTCGGGGGTATGATGGTAGACTTTTTGAAAGCGGCTTCTGATTTGTAAGGTGGGATTTTTGAGGGTTCCGGGATTGGTGATGCGTGCGCCCAATTTCATAAGCTCGTCATCGAATTCGATCACCAGTTCGAACTCGGCATTGCCACCGACTTTGCCCTTTAGCGTGACTTTTTCGGGCTTGTTCGTGGCCGCATTCTCTGTGGTGAAGGCCTCAGAGAGTGGTCTTCTGATGGTTTTGGTTGCGCCATTATTCTCGACGATCTCCACGGCAAAGATGACGGTTTTGTCAAAGCCCATGGCTGCGCCTTTGCTGCTGAAGACTTCTAATCCCATGACACCAGTTTCTTTAATCCCGAAGCGATACTCTCGGCATTCGTGTCCGACAAAGTGACCGAGCCAGGGTTTCTCGGAGAGCGCGGGCAATTGGGCAGATGCGCTGAGCGACAGCGCGAGAAGTAAGGCGGAGAGGAAGGATTTTTGGTGAATCATGCTTTGATGGATGGAGTTGTCGGGTTGATTGTGCTTGGTGCCTATTTGACTTCAAGCACGAATCTTGCTTTGCCCTCGGGATCTTTGGAGGGGTCGGCGTGCCAGAGGACGGAAAAACCGCGGTAGGGTGAGGAGGGTAGCTCGCGCGGATTGACCATGGTGATGCGGCTAGGGCCCTCGATGGCGTATTCGAAACGCTTGCCTTCGTAGGGTTTCATCTCGATGCGGAGGTTGCTGAGGCCTTTGCCAGTAAACTCATCGGCGGATAGCTTCACGGACTCGAAGACGCCAATTTTGTCGCGCTTTTTATCGAGCGTGATGAACTCGATGCGATCTTTTTTGGATTCGGCTTCGACTTTGTCATCTGCGGTGTATTTGTAGGCATCTTGGAAGCGGCTGCTAATGCGGAAAGAGAGCGGATTTTTAAGCGTTCCGTTGTTGAGAATGCGTCCACCGAATTTGATTTGGTCGCCATCGAACTCGATCACGCACTCGAACTCCGCATCGCCAGTGACCTTACCCTTGAAGGTGATTTTTTCTGGATCTTCCGTAGGTTTATCAGCGGAGGTAAGAGACTCGGGGATGATGCGTTTGACGCTTTGGCGATCGGGGTAGGACTCGACGACCTCGACAGCGAAATAGATAGCCTTATTGAAGCCCATGGCAGTGCCTCTGCTGTTCATGCATTCGAGGCTCATCTCGGCATCTTCTTTGACTCCGAATCGGAAGTCGCGGCGTTCGTAGCCGACAAAATAGCCAAGCCAAGGTTTGTCAGGCAAACTGGGAAGCTGAGCGACGCTCGGCAGGGATAACACAATCAAGCAGGGGGCGAGGAGAAGTTTTGACAGTGACATGAAATTTCGATAGCATGTGCGTGGAAATTTGCCAGACTTTTTGGCGACATCACATCGAAATTATGACTGCTACCGAAATCGCCCGATCCGCCCAAGTTGATGAACAAGCACCTGCTGGACTGAATGCCGTGCTGCGCTGCTTATGGCTGAGTAAAGCGGGGCAATGGGATGCAGCGCACGATGCCTGTCAACTGATCGCCGAGCCAGTAGGAGCGTGGCTCCATGCCCACTTGCATCGGGAGGAAGGTGACCATGGCAATGCGGCGTATTGGTATGCAAGGGCGAGAAAGCCAGTCCCGCCGAGAAGTCTTAGCATTGCGGACGAATGGGCTCAGTTGGTTTCGGCTTTGGGGTAAAACTGAAAAGCTGAAAATTAAAAGTTAGATTAAACGCTAAGTTCGGTAAGGCACCTTTTTCTTACGTCTTATCTCTGAAAGTCTTGCGTCTTTTTCACGGCCTCACGGGAATGCCGCGTTCGGCAAAAAGCTGCTTGGCCTCGCATACAGTGTGCTTGCCGAAGTGGAAAATCGAGGCCGCGAGAACGGCATCAGCGTAGCCTTTTTCTAACACCTCTACCATGTGCTCCAGATTTCCTGCTCCACCACTGGCGATGACAGGAATGCCTACGGCTTGAGAAATGGCAGCGGTGAGTTCGATGTCGTAGCCATTTTGCGTGCCGTCCGCGTCCATACTGGTGAGCAAAATTTCGCCAGCTCCACGTTCGTAAATTTCCTTGGCCCAGGTGACGGCATCGAGGCCCACGGGGGTGCGACCGCCGTGCGTATAAACGCCCCATTTTCCGGGGCCTTCGCGCTTGGCATCAATGGCAACCACAATGCATTGGCTGCCGAAAGCTTTGGCTCCAGCATCGACGAGGGATGGTTCTTTGACCGCCGCGGTATTGATACCGACTTTATCTGCTCCAGCAAGCAACATGAGACGCATATCCTCAACGGTGCGAATACCGCCACCGACGGTGAGGGGAATGAAACAATGCTCGGCGGTGCGACGCACCACATCGGCCATGGTGGCACGGTTATCTGAGGAAGCGGTGATATCGAGAAACACCAATTCATCCGCTTTCTGCGCATTGTAGGCCATAGCGCATTCCACGGGATCTCCGGCATCGATCAAATCGACAAAGTTCACACCTTTGACCACACGGCCACCGGTGACATCGAGACAGGGAATGATACGTTTTGCCAGCACGGCGGAAATGCCATACCAAAGCCCGCGTTCTGGCAAGACCTCATTTTTCGTCGATAGCAAAAATTTCGCTCCATTCTGCTTGGCGATGGGGGGCTGAAACGCTATTGATTCGCGCAGATGAACTTTCCTCTCTCACTCCGCTTCAAGCTACTTGCTCTCACACCTCAGATTTATGTGAACGATGCCGCCGAGCAACCTGTCTTCTACGTGAAGCAGAAAATGTTCAAGTTGCGCGAAAAAATCGAGGTCTATCGCGATGAGACGCGCAGTCAATTGTTCTGCACGATTGCCGCCAATAAAATCATCGATTGGTCAGCGCGCTATTTTTTCACCGCTGCTGATGGAATCGATCTCGGTTCGGTCGGACGCCGTGGCATGCGCTCGTTGTGGCGTGCCTCGTATGACATTTTTGCACCGAGTGACAATAATGCCGACTTCGAGATCCGCGAGGAAAATCCATGGGCCAAGATTGGCGATAGTTTCTTGGGTGAAATTCCGATCATCGGCATCTTCGCTGGTTATTTGTTCCATCCTCGCTACGTGGTAACTCGTAAGTCCACAGGACTACCAGTGTTCCGATTGACCAAACGCAGTGCTTTGTTTGAAGGGAAATTCATCATTGAGAAATTCGGGGACGCCAACGAGCAAGAAGAAGTGTCCTTGACTCTATCGCTGCTCATGCTGATTCTGCTAGAGAAAAACCGCGGTTGATCCTCGCGATATGCTTACGAAGAATCGTTGCACAGGAAAACATTACTCCGCCCATTTGGAGAAGCTAAGAGGTGCGGTCGTGGAGGAATGCTGCGTGCCATAAATCGCCAAATTTTCCGTATGAAATGGCGCGGATGTTGCTTGTATCCGAATGTCTTTTATGATACCCTGACTCTCCCCCTGCTACTCTCTTCTACGATGAATCCGTTCTATCATTCCAGCACTCCCGCAGATCCGCTCTCCTTGCACAATTTTTGCCAAGAGCACGACAACTGCGGCATGGGTGCCATCGCACACATTCGTGGAGAACGCTCGCACTCGATCATCGAACTGGCACTGCACTCCGTCTGCAACATGACCCACCGTGGCGCTGTGGATGCCGATATGAAAACGGGTGATGGCTCCGGTGTGCTTTCGCAACTGCCCTATCCTCTCTTTCGAAAAGTAGCGGCGCAACTTGGATACTCAAACATCGCGAACGAAGACCTCGCCGTAGCGACTTTTTTCTTTCCTGCTCGCAAGCACGCAAGCTACGCGCAAATCAAAGATCTCGTGATGGAAATCCTCACCCGCCGTGGCATTGGAGTCATCGGTTGGCGTGAGACGCCCGTAAATCCTGCGGCGCTTGGCAAACTCGCGCTGAGCACTTGTCCGCACATTGAGCACTTGTTGTTGTGCAAACCCGCAGGATGGAACTCGGATCACTATGAACGCCAATTGTATTTGACGCGCCGTGAAATGGAGCATCGCACCACCGAGATCCAAGGCTTCTACATGCCATCGTTTTCCTCCCGCTTGATCTCCTACAAAGCACTCGCCATGCCCGCAGCACTGCGTGCCTTTTATCTCGATTTGCAAGATCAGGATTTCACCACTTCGATCGCACTCTACCACCAACGCTTTTCTACTAACACGTTTCCTGCATGGCCGCTCGGACAACCGTTTCGCATGATGTGCCACAATGGCGAAATCAACACGGTAGAGGGCAATCGCAACTGGATGTCTTCACGCGAGGAGTTTTTCGCTTCACCAATCTGGGGCGATGAAATTGATCTGGTGAAAAAACTCATTCGCCATGGGGAATCGGACTCGGCTTCGCTCGACCACTGCCTCGAATTGCTAGTGCTATCGGGTCGATCATTAGAACACGCGATGTGCATGCTCGTGCCACCCGCCTACCGACACGACGAAGAAATTTCCGACAACCTGCGGGCATTTCATCAATACAATCGTTCCTTTTCCGAGCCATGGGACGGTCCTGCGGGATTAGTCTATACCGATGGCACCAAGCTCTGCGCCTCGCTCGACCGCAACGGCCTGCGTCCCTCGCGATATAAGCTCACCGAGGACGGCATTCTCTACATTGGTTCCGAAGCAGGTGCCGTAGTCTTTGACGATGCCAAGGTCATTCGCAAAGGACGACTCGGTCCTGGACAAATGCTTTCCGCCAACACCGCGACAGGTGAACTCTTGCTCGATCGAGAAATCAAAGAAGCACTCGCCAAGCAGAAACCTTATCGTCAATGGATCGATGAAAATCGCCTCGGCCTGAGCGAATTCGTATCGCCCGAGGCAATCTCGCCCGAGCTCGACTTCGCACCGCTCGATCTCTCACGCCAACAAGTGACGCATGCCATTTCGTTAGAAGAACTCGACATGGTATTTCCACCCATGATCAAGGGCGCGCAAGAAGCAGTATTCTCGATGGGTGACGATATCCCCCTCGCCGTCCTATCGCACTACCCGCGCTTGCTTTTCACCTACTTCAAACAACTCTTCGCACAGGTCACCAATCCACCCATCGATCCGATCCGCGAATGGGCAGTCATGTCTCTATCCTGCGGCCTTGGACCCGAGCGAAACATGCTGATCGAGACACCTGATCACTGCCGTATTCTCAGTCTTGATTCCGCTGTACTCTATGAGCATGAGTTAGAAAAAATCAAAGCCTTAGGTGAACACGGGTTCCCAGCCGCTGTGATCGACGGCACATGGCCCGCCGATCAAGGTGCGGAAGGCATGAAAGCTCGACTCGATGCCATCTGCATGGAAGCAGAAAATGCGGTAGACGCGCAGGTCAATATCCTTATCCTTTCGGACCGCGCAACCTCGGCCTCACGTGTCCCCATTCCTTCGCTCTTGGTTCTTGGCACGGTGCATCATCATCTCCATCGCGTTGGCAAACGCATGCGGACCTCGATCGTTTTGGACTCTGGCGAAATTCGTGACACCCATCAAATTTCTTGCGCCTTCGGCTTCGGAGCAACAGCTGTTTGCCCCTATCTTGGTTTTGCCACTGTGCGACAACTGGTGCGTGCAGATGCAGGAAAAAATAAGTTAGGCGACTCGATCAGCATGGAAAAAGCGATGACCAACTATCGCAAAGCGCTTGAAAAAGGCGTGCTGAAAATTATGTCGAAGATGGGCATCTCAGTGCTGAACTCCTACCAAGGAGCACAGACCTTCGAGGCAATTGGCATCGGCAAAGAGGTCGTCGATTTTTCATTCAGTGGCGTTTCATCCAAGATTGGCGGAATTGGATATCCCGAAATTGCGCAAGAGAGTCTGATTCGCCATCAGGCGGCTTTCCTAACCGAAGTGCCTGCGGGAGAAACACTCAACCTCGGTGACCCGGGCTACAACCGCTATCGTAAATCGGGCGAGCGTCACGCACTCAATACCGAAGTCATCAAGAATTTCCACACATTTGTCAAATCTGGCAAAGAAGAAGACTACGATGACTACGTCCGCGTTTCGTTAGAGACGGGGCCAGTCGCGATCAAAGATTTGTTAGAATTTGTGCCTGCGGCGTCAGGGCCGATTGACATCAGTGAAGTCGAACCTTTTGAATCCATCCGTCAACGCTTCACCACGGCCGCTATGTCGATGGGAGCGCTCTCTCCTGAGGCGCACGAAACATTAGCCATCGCCATGAACCGCATCGGAGGAAAGTCCGATTCCGGAGAAGGTGGCG
>CANHKJ010000141.1 GCA_947460915.1 Verrucomicrobiia bacterium | reverse complement strand
GCTAGTCACTAGTCAATAAATTTTTTTATAGAAATCTGCAAATTCTGAAAAGTTTTTAATAAACGATTGAGCTCAAAGATTTATCTAGATTCAACTTTTTACGCCATGCAGAAATTTAGCCTTGTTGGGATAGCGCTTTTCCGAAGCTCAAACATTGCGAAAAATCGGAAAAGCGCGAATTGGATCAAATCTGTAGTTTTTCCCCGCTAGGTAACGGCGGCGAAGTGGGTGGCTGCGAATGGCCTGAGCAAGCATCTACGATGATGCGGGCCGTTTCCACGCTGCCACAAAGCGGTCACCTTCTTCTGTGCCAGCGAATTGGTTTTCTTGGCAGTCGATGGGGATTCTTGGGCTAGGCTATCCCCGTATCAATGAAAGTGTTGAAAATCCCTCACGCGAGCGGACAATTCTTTGTCCAAGTCTTCAGTTTTTCCACCGCAATCACGAAAGAAAAATTGATCCGATCCACGAAAATTTTCCCATCACCTTCAAAATCCTCTGTCATCATGAAAAAATCGTAGCTTTTCCACGTAACCTCAGTTGCGATTTTCCCCGCATCGCGTAACATCAACCTGCAACGTTATGCACTCACGCCGCACCTTTCTCAAAAGCATCGCCTCTACCATCGCGCTACCAATGCTCGAACCTCTTCGCGCAGCCACAGCTACCGCTGGAGCCAGTGCTGCGCCCCTGCGCCTCGCTTACGTGTATATGCCCAACGGCGTGAATACCAAACTCTGGTTCCCGCAAGGTTCGGGGACAAATTACAAGCTCTCCTCCTCACTGCAACCACTCGAAAGCATACGCGAGCATTTTCAGGTGGTTCGTGGCCTCGCGCTCGATAAAGCTCGAGGCAATGGAGATGGTGCCGGCGACCACGCACGTGCCAATGCAAGCTTCCTCACCGGTTGCCAAGCGCGCAAAACGGCAGGTGCTGACATCCGCATCGGTGTTTCCGCCGACCAAATTGCCGCCAAGCAAATCGGCCACCTCACGCGCCTGCCTTCACTCGAACTCTCCACCGATGAACCACGCCGCTCGGGCAATTGCGATTCCGGCTACTCCTGCGCCTACCAGTTCAACTTAGCATGGCGTTCAGAAACGACGCCCGCACCGCCGATTCGCGACCCGCGCATGGTGTTTGAAGCCCTTTTTGGATCCAAAGACACCTCGGGAAATGCCGAGCGCATGGCTCGGAAAAAATCCGTTCTCGACTTCGTGATGCAAGATGCCAAGCGCCTCCAATCCCGCGCCACTGGTGCCGATCGGAACAAAATGGACGAGTACTTCACCTCCGTGCGCGAGATCGAGCAACGCATCGAGCGCGCCGAGCAACACCGCCGTGTGCAACCAGAGATCGATGTGCCAAACGGTGTGCCTGAAAGCTACCGCGAGCACATCCGCGCCATGTATGACCTCATGCTCGTCGCCTTCCAAACCGACTCCACCCGTGTGGCTTCCTTTTTGCTAGCCCATGATGGATCAAATCGCACCTTCCCCGAAATCGGCGTCAATGAATCGCACCACAACCTCTCGCACCACCAACGCGATGAGCGCCGACTTTCTCTCATTGCAAAAATCGACGAATACTACGCTGCCGAATTTGCCCGCTTCCTGCAAAATCTCAAAAATACCAAAGATGGTGACGGAACTCTACTCGATCACTCAATGATCGTCTACGGTGCTGGAATTTGCGATGGCGACCGCCACAACCACGAAGACCTGCCGATCATCCTCGCCGGCCATGGCAATGGCACCCTGCAAGCGGGCCGACTATTCGAAGCCAAAGGCGAAGCCCCACTCACCAACCTCCACCTTTCACTACTCGATCGCATGGGCGTCAAAGCCGAACGCATCGGTGACTCCACGGGTAAACTGGATATCTAACCCAAGGCAATTCGACATCTCCGCGGCCTTTCATCCTGATCTTTTCCGCCTTTTCATTCGACAGCTAGACCGTAAACGTGAAGTCAGATACGTTGCCACCATCCGCCTCTGGTCGCGCCTCTCAGAGCTGATTTGAGGATGAAAAATTCTGCTTTTTTAGGGAATCAGTGCATTAATATCAGCGAGTAATGAGGTAATCATTTCTGCTCCTCGCATCTCTGGACTTGCCTGCATCTGAAAGATTTTCCCAGATCGAGTCAATGCTGGCATCGCTTGCAGAAATGCCTCTCGAAGTTGAATGGATTGAAAACTTGGTGATTTTTCATCGATTTGCGACAAGCTCAGTGCTTGGGCAAATCCCGCAATCGCCGCGTAGAGTGGCATCCAGTCAACCCAACGAGGAAACACTTGCAATTCCGCCTTCATGGGAAAAAGTAGGTTCTGCCAGTCTTGACGACGACGAAGAAAAAAATGCTTTTCCCTGCCGATGCGGGTGGCTCCCAATTGTCCAGATACCAGCATTTCATTGAGAATTTGTTGCACAGATTTGGAAAAATACCCCGTAGCTCGCGCAATCGCAGCTGGGTGCCCAGATTCGTGAGCGAGTAACCAGGCGATGATTTCTGCACGTGCATTCACGCCAAGCAGAGCACGCAGGCTCAAGAGTAAATTTTGCCGATTGCTTGGATCAGGCGCGAGGCTCATCCCCCTGAGTTGTAAAGGCTCACGAAGCAAGCCGTGTTTTTCGAAGAAGGGATCAGGCTCGGCGATGGGCATAAGCGCTCCACTCTCCTTTGCGAGAAAAAGAAATTCTGATGCGACACCGAGAGCAGGACGATCTGCGATCACTCGCCATTTGCGATGCATCACATCGCAGCAAAGTATCTCAGCTATAGCCGAAAGAACGCGCGCATCAGCAACACTAGGCCAATTTTTTTCGTGCCCCTGAAGGCGCTGAACGCTAATGATGTTGCCATTTTTTACCAACCAATCGATGGCGTGATCCATCAAACGTGAATCGTAACGACCAAAATGAGTTGTGCAGAGCAAGAGTGCTTCCGGGTCGATAATGCTATCATCTGTTGGGTCCCCGTATCCCGCAACGCCCAAGGATGACCACTGCTTCCACAGCAAAGCGACCATCTTAGCGGTTAGTTGGTTCAAGGAATTATGGAATGAGATTTGCATGACCGATTCTGCTAAGTATTTCTGAAAGTTTGGGATGAGGGAAGCTCTGATAATGAGAATGAAGAAGCCAATGCCAAAGTTCTCTCAATTCCACAGCTCGGGGTTGGAGCTGAATGAGATCATCGATATCGCGTTGTTCATTGCGTTCTAAAGCTGCGCAAATCTTTAATAGTATGAGCCCATATCGGCCAATAAAACTAATTTTAAGATGACTTCCATATTCACGTGTCTCCAAATCTTGCCAGAATTTTGGTATCACCGTATTGAAGTCAATACCGTGAAGTGAGGCGGCACTGTTGATCCAATTCGATGGGAGTCTCAGCTCTGTAGCCACTTGTGCCACCGCCTCCTTCAGCGACTGCGGCAAGGGGTAAGCATTTACGATGTCACCTTCAAATTCACGCAACGCTAAAACATCGACATCTCTTGTTTGGCGATCGCTGAGTGATTGAATCAAAAGGGCACTTCCGCCACCGACCAATAGCCAGACAGCATGCTTCCGCTCATTGGCCAGTGTTTCGCCAAGTAGATTCAGTGCTTCCGTTAGTGACGATTGATTCATTCGAAAGAGTGTTTACACGTCCATATTGAGTATTTCAAGTGTATTTTACAGGAAATATGCGCGAAAGCAAAAAAACGCGATCCAGTGGCGGATCGCGTTTTTTGTTTGGGAGATTTGATCAAAGGGTCAACCGCGGGCGGCGCGGCCTTTTTCTACGCGGCGGCGCTCGTTCGGATCGAGGATGCGCTTGCGCAGGCGGATATTCTGTGGAGTCGCCTCCACAAGCTCATCGGCGTCGATGTATTCGATCGCACGCTCCAGCGAGAAACGCAGGGGCGGCGAGAGTTTCGAGGTCTTGTCTTTACCGGAGGAGCGCATGTTGTCGAGGTGTTTTTCCTTTACCGGATTGACGGGAAGGTCACCCAGACGTGGGTTTTCGCCAACGAGCATGCCGGTGTAGATGGAGTCACCAGCGCCAACGAACAGCACGCCACGATCTTCGAGAGCTTGGAGCGAGTAGTTGGTGGCTACGCCATTGTCCATGGATACCAAAGTGCCTGTGCTGCGGTTTTGGATCTCGCCAGCGTGTGGACCGTATTCCTTGAAAAGGTGGGACATGATGCCGTGACCGGATGTCAAGTTGACGATCTCCGTTTCCAGACCGATGATGCCACGCGTTGGAATCACTGCTTGGATGAGCGTGCGTCCGCTGGCTTCGGTATCCATGTTTTCCATGATGCCTTTGCGGTTGACCAATGATTTCAAGATGCCTTGAGTGTAGTCGCCAGGAGCCTCGATGTAGAGAGTCTCGAAGGGTTCAAGAAGTGTGCCGTGATCGTCGCGACGGAAAATTACCATCGGACGGGATACGCAGACTTCGAAGCCTTCGCGGCGCATGGTTTCGACGATAACGGCGATTTGCATCGCGCCACGAGCAGAAACGAGGAAAATACCCGAGGTCTCTGTGTCTTCAACCTGAATGGAGATGTTGGTTTTCAACTCGCGCATCAAGCGATCGCGGATGGCGCGTGAGGTCACGTGCTTGCCTTCACGACCAGCAAGCGGTCCATCGTTGATGGAAAACTGCATCTGCACGGTTGGTGGGTCGATTTCCACGAAAGGAAGTGGCTCGGCATCAGGCGTGCCGGAAAGAGTTTCACCGATATCGATGTTCTCGATGCCTGCTGCGATGCCGACGATGCCGCCTGCGCCGCAACCTTCGGAGTCTTGTGTTGCCAAACCAGAGTAGGTGAATGTTTTCATCACCTTGGAAGCAACTTTGCTGCCATCCTTGCGGATCAGCCAGATGTTGTCGCCTTTTTTGACGGAACCACCGAGAACTTTGCCGACGCCAACACGACCAACATAGTCGTCCCACTCGATGTTGGAAACCAGCATGGAGAATGGAGCCTCGGGATCGGCTTTTGGCTCGGGGATGTATTCGATGATCTTGTCGAGGAGAGGCGCGCAATCGACGCGCTCGTCATCGGGATGATTCATGAAGTAACCATCGCGGGCAGAACCGTAGAGGAAAGGAGCATTGAACTGCTCTTCGGTGGCATCAAGGTCGAGGAAAAGTTCCAATACCATGTCGCGCACTTTCAGAGGAGTGGCGAGTGGACGGTCAACTTTGTTCACTACGACGATCGGGGTCAGGCCTTCTTGGAGAGCTTTGCGCAGCACGAAACGAGTTTGTGCTTGAGGGCCACCGGAAGCGTCAACGACGAGCAAAACGCCGTCGACCATTTTCATGACCCGCTCTACCTCAGCACCGAAGTCGGCGTGGCCTGGGGTATCGACGATGTTCACCGTGTAGCCTTTCCAGAGAACGGCGGTGTTTTTTGCCTTAATGGTAATGCCTTTTTCCTTCTCCAAGTCCATGGAGTCCATGGCGCGCTCGGTGACGGCTTGATTCTCGCGATAAGTGCCTCCAGCTTGCAGAAGTTGGTCAACGAGAGTGGTTTTGCCGTGGTCAACGTGAGCGATGATGGCAAGGTTGCGGATATTGATGGACATAAACGAATGGAGTCAGTGGACGTGAATCGAGGGGATTGGGGGCGGGGCTATGCACTGATTTTCCGCAACTGGCAAGGAAAAGTAGTGGAAAAGACGAGATTTTCTGGTTTCGGTGAAGATTTTTCGAAAAAATCATTCAATCTTACTCAATGTTAGATTGCATCTGAGAAAAAATTTAATCAAATTTTTGAATCTTTCGATGCGCTCCTGTGGAGCAAACACAAATAAGTCAAATCCATGAAATGCAAATCCCTAATCATTAGTGTGGCGCTGCTCACCAGCGCCACTTTCGCTAGTGCTGCCACTGGTATTTTCGGAGGCTACCTTACTATCGCGGGCACCAAATACAAAAGCAGTATCAGCTATGGCGGAACAGAGTCCACCTTCAATGGCCTCAATCTTGGCACGCAAAGCGCGGGCGGAACGCTCAATTTGACGCAATTTGAGACTCTCGCTTTTGCCGATAGTGGACACTCAACATTCGCATTCGCGTTCGCCTACCGCATCCGGCTGAATTCCCTGCCTACCTCAACCAACCCGGCTGACTATGCATTTTTGTCAGCCAACAATGGTGGCTCACCGCACGGTGTTTCGATTGGCGGAAACAACGAAAAAGCCGAGTGGACAGGCAGCGTCAATCTTCTCTCAGGTTTATCCAATGGAACTTACGCCATTGATATCGTTCACAAAGCCGGGGCATGGGAAGGTGGCTCCAACTTCGAGCGCTTGGCTAACGCAAACAACACCCAGCCAGGATCCACTTCTTGGAGCGCGATTACTCCATTTTCTGCAAATTTCACAGTAGTTCCTGAAACGACAACATCATTACTTGCTGGAATAGGCATGCTACTCCTCATGCGTCGCCGTAGATGATTGATAGCACAAGCCGAACATCAACAAGCCATCGGAGTCTGCTCTGATGGCTCTTTTTTTTCAGACATATCTCACTTGCATTGAAAGATCAATTCACCCGTTGCGTAAGCATCGGTCATGATTCGATTCTTTAGCAAATTGTCCGCCGTTTTGCTCATCGCCTGCAACCCGCTTGCTGGTGAGGGCCTATCTTGGATTTGGAGCTCCAATCAACCGGGCAACGATGAAAAGGTATTTTTCCGTCGTGATTTCGAGGTTCCAGAAAACCTCACCAAGGCTGCAATTTCATCCAGCTGTGATAACATTCACCGCGTGTGGGTAAATGGTCAACTTCTTGGCGAGTACAATGATTGGCAACAAGTTGCCGTGACTGACGTCATGAAACACTTAAAGCCTGGCCAACGCAATGTGATCGCTGCAGAAGCACGCAACCAAGGTGGGGCTGCTGGATTTGCGCTCCAACTCAGCATGACCCTCAACAATGGTCGAAATGTCCGCATCAACTCCGACACCACGTGGTCGATGGCCAAAGAGGCTCCACAAGGCTGGGAAACTCCCACATTTGATAGCAAATCATGGGGTAAAGCGACATTGATCGCTCCGATGGGTCAAGGACCATGGGGTGACTTGATCGATCAACAAGTGCCGATGACACCCAAGTCACTCGCCGAGAAATTCAAAATTGCTCCGGGGTTCCAACTCGAATCACTTTATCAAATCCCTAACGAGCAAGGAAGTTGGGTCGCGATCACCCTTGCAGAAAATGGCAATTTCATCTGCGCCGATCAATACGGCAAGCTCTACTATGTAAAGCCACCCGCCTACGACAAACCCAATGAAGCGGCTCAAGTCAAAGCGATCGATGCCCCCATCGGTGGCGCTCATGGCCTACTGTGGTTCCAAGGCTCGCTTTACGTCACCGTCAACGAAGCAGTTGGCAACAATGCTGGCGTCTATCGTTTGCCCGATGAAAACAAAGACGGCGTCTTTGAAGAGCCGATCTTACTGAAGGAAATGCAAGGCCGTGGCGAACACGGACCACACTCCCTAGTCCCCTCGCCCGATGGCAAATGGATTTATTTCATCGCCGGCAACCACACCGACCTTGCGCCTATGGATGCAAGTATGCCCGCAACCACGTGGCAAGAAGATCAACTCCTTCCACGTCAAGCCGATCCGAATGGCCACGCTCGTGATCGCATGGCTCCAGGCGGCTACATTACCCGTTTCACTCCCGATGGGAAAAACTGGCAACTCGTGAGCATCGGCTATCG
>CANHKJ010000140.1 GCA_947460915.1 Verrucomicrobiia bacterium | reverse complement strand
GAATCAATTCGCCATTGCGCTGCAACGCACGGATCACACCCGTGCCCACTGTGCCGCAACCAGCCAGTCCGATGCCAAAATTCTTTTCGTTGTTCGATGAAGTCACGGCGCGACTGTACTAGCCATCGCGCCCCACCGCAAGCACTAGCAACGACATCACCCCCACAATCTTTGTCAACACCACCG
Source organism: Verrucomicrobiia bacterium (assembly GCA_947460915.1). Taxonomy (GTDB): domain Bacteria; phylum Verrucomicrobiota; class Verrucomicrobiia; order Verrucomicrobiales; family Akkermansiaceae; genus UBA956. The sequence continues at coordinate 7,596 of CANHKJ010000140.1, read as the reverse complement.
TGGCGAAGGCGTCCCGCCTTCCAGCCTCACAATTTCAATCGCCACAAAAAAACAAAAAAATCCGCAAAATTTATGAATCCATCGCCTCTATCATCGAACGCAGTAACCACAAAATACACCAAGCACACGAAACTTTTGCATTGCTCGATGATCAGTTCATTCTTCACTGCCTTTCCTTTCGTGTATTTTGTGTATTTCGTGTATTTCGTGAAGAAAAAGCCATTCGCATCAATTAAGAACCCAATTCTTCGTTTCCTTCCTTTGCTCCTCTCGATGAAACTATTTTTTACAACTGGTGATAAAAATAACGAAGGTAGAACGCGGCAAAGCCTACCAGACTCGTGTGATCAACCCCAAATCACAACACAAACGAAGCTTCTTATTCCCCCTCTTGTGATTTTTGCGTTTTTTTGTGGCCAAGAATCATCAGCACCTCGAACAATGTCTGCATTCAGCTAGTTTCCTCCGTTTTTCCTCGACGTACCCCGCTTCAATCGCTTGAAACATGTTCCTCAACCCATGAAATCGCTCGCACCACTCGCTCTTCTTACATTTTGGCTTTTCTCCGCCCACACCTCCATCGCCGCCATTCATTCGTTTTACATCGGCACCCGCACGGACCGTGATAGCAAGGGCATCTACCTCGCTGACTTCGATGACAATACCGGAGCACTCAGCAATCTCCGTCTCGCCACGACCTACAAAGATCCCGGCTTCCTGTGCCTGCATCCGGAGAAAAAACTTCTCTACTCGATCGGCGCGCGCCCCGATGGCACTGGCACACTTGCCACCTTCGCGATCGAGAAAAATCGCAACCTCACCTTTCTTAGCGATATCCCGTCCGGTGGACAAGGTCCCTGTCACCTCGCGATTCATCCAGCAGGACAAATGATCGCCGTTGCCAACTACGGCAGTGGCAGCACCAGTTCCTTCTTTTTAGACCAAAAAGGCATTCCCGCGCCGCACGCATCACTGATACAACATGAAGGCAAAAGTGTGCACCCGCAACGCCAAACAGGCCCTCATGCGCATGGTGTCTATTTCAGCGATAACACTCTCTTCGTGCCCGACCTCGGCCTCGATCAAACTCTCGCATTCACCTTCGATGCGGCCAGCGCGAAGCTTTCACCAGCCACACCTCCTCACGCCAGCTCTACGCCCGGCGATGGACCTCGCCACCTCGCCATTCACCCGACCAAGCCCTGGGTCTATGCTGTCAATGAGCTCACCAACACGGTGACTCATTTCGTGCGCGATGGCCACGCTCTCACCGCCAAGGAATCCATCACCACCCTACCCTCGGATTACAAAGAACCGAACACCACCGCCGAGATCGAAATCCATCCGAATGGTCGATTCCTCTACGCTTCCAATCGCGGTCACCAATCCATCGCTTGCTACAGCATCGATGCCATCACCGGAGCACTCACGGCTCTCGGACAAACCGTAGCCGACGTCAAAACTCCTCGCCATTTTGCGATTGCCCCTGGGGCGGCATTCCTCATCGTCGCGGGCCAAGACTCCGATAGCTTGCACGTTCTCGCCATCGATCCACAGTCCGGAAAACTGAGCCCTACGAGCCAGAAACTCAGCGTTCCCTCGCCCATCTGCCTGCTTTTCTCCAAACAATAAAATTTTTTTCACCCACAAATCGCGCAACCACAAGGGTTTGCGGGTCAAACAACCGTTACACTGGAAATCCTCTTTGATTTTTATCCAAGGTTTCTTCATACTTCTCGTCCCATGGCTACCAAACCTGCACTCGGAAAAGGACTCGGCGCGCTGATCAAAAAACAGCCCGGCACAAATGCTGTGCCGGAAGCGACCATCCATCCCGATGAGCGCAAACTCGTGCGCGATGTCACGCTCTCGATGATCGTGCCTAGCCCCCTGCAACCGCGAAAACATTTCGTCGAGGCTCCATTGGATGAGCTCATGGAATCGATCCGCCAACACGGAATCATCCAACCGCTCATCTGCCGCCGCGTCGGCGACAAGCTCGAACTCATCGCCGGCGAGCGCCGTTTCCGCGCCTCGCAAAAACTCGGTCTCGCTACCGTCCCTGTCATTGAGCGCGAAGCGAATGACCAGGATGTGTTAGAGATGGCGCTGATCGAGAACATGCAGCGCCAAGACCTCAACCCCATGGAGGAAGCAGCTGGTTACATTCGTCTCGCGAAGGAATACGCCCTCAAGCAAGAGGAAATCGCCAGCCGCGTCGGCAAGTCCCGCGCCAGCGTAGCCAACGCCATGCGCCTACTCGATCTCCACGATGACGTGCAACTGCAAGTCGCCCAAGCGCGCATCAGCGTCGGCCACGCCAAAGCACTGCTCGCGCTCAAAGATCCTGCATCACAGCTCCTTGCTTCCGATCAAATCATCCGCAAGTCTCTAACCGTGCGCGCCACCGAGAAGCTCGTGCAAGAGCTGCTCAATCCTCCTGCATCCCGCGCGACTAGCAAATCTTCGCCGCCCACACCGCGCGATCTCGAACCCCATATCCAGGAGCTCGAAAATCGCTTGCGCAATGTTTTTGCCACGCATGTTGCCATCAATCACAGCCCCAAAAAAGGCAAAATCGAAATCGAATACTACGGCAACGACGACCTCCAACGCATCCTCGAACTCCTCGGCGTGGACGAGTGATCAGCCCGCGTTACCGCTGTCGCTCATCCTCATCCATCACCGCCATGCGCCGCTTTTTTTTCCTGCTTCTCCTCTGCCCGATCACTCTGGGCAGTTGCCAAAAAAAGCCAGCTGAAGAAACATCGCCTGCAGAAAATGCGACGGCAACTGTGCGACCTGCACCCGCATGGCAACAACATCGTGATCTGAGCTATCGCGTCATCAAGGAGCTGCCTCACGACACCCGAGCCTTCACGCAAGGGCTCATCGTGCACGCGGGACATTTCATGGAAAGCACCGGTGGGCATAACACCACTTGGCTACGGAAAGTAGAAATCGAAACAGGAAACATTCTCATCGAGCGCAAACTGAGTGCCGAGTTTTTTGGCGAAGGCCTCACCGAACTCAACGGCAAGCTCTACCAACTGACTTGGCAAAACCAACAAGGATTCATCTACGATGCCACCACGCTCGCTTGGCAAAAAAACTTCAGTTACCAAGGCGAAGGCTGGGGCCTCACCGATGATGGCACTCATTTGATCATGAGCAATGGCTCCTCCAAGCTCCAATTCATCGACCCCAAAAGCTTTCGCGTCGCGCGTGAAATTACCGTTGTGGACGGAGGAAATGCCATCGATCAACTCAACGAACTCGAATTCATCGAAGGCGAAATTTTTGCCAACATCTGGCAGACCAATCGCATCATTCGCATCGATCCGAAATCGGGCAAGGTCCTTGGAACACTCGACCTCACGGACATCCACGCCAAGGAAACCATCACCCATCCCGACCACGTGCTCAACGGCATCGCCTACGACCCAGAGAGCCAAGCACTCTTCGTCACCGGAAAATGCTGGCCCAAGATCTATCAGATCGCTCTCGAACCTCGCGACAAGTAATGATGCCAAAAGCGAGTTGTCACCATCACAGGAAAACAAAGGATTGACGCCAAGGATGATTTCTCCCATTCTGTAAGGGAATCAACCAAGGATTATATGAAAAAATCATCGCGTCGTGAACAAGCGAAATGTGTTAGACACAACCATGTGAGCAAATTCACAAAATCGCTACTCTACCCTCCTCTCGCGTGTTTGCTCAGCTCCACATTCCTCCATGCCGCTGTGGATGATGAATACGTCGGCGAGCAAATGTATAGCCCAACCGGCGTACCAGAGTCCGAAAAATCATTCTGGGATCCTAGTTTTTGGCGCGATCTAACAGCCCCTTTAGAATCTCCCGTTGTTCCCGGTCAGAGCCAATCGCTCTACTTCGGCAGGAAATCACACACTGGAACACCCTATGCGGAATCCGCACGTGACCTAACACTTTACACCGCGGCAAGACTCGGCTTCACCCCGCCTGCCTTGACACCTTCCTTTTCACGCGTCTATTTCTCTGGTGATCAAATCGTATTCAATGGAACGCCAGATATCCCCGCGGCTCCATTCGGTCGTCTAAAAGTAGCGGTGCCCCATCCGCTCTATCTCACGCAAAGATCAGAGATCGAATTTGACCGCACGATCGTTGAAGCAGACAACACACAAGTTTTGGGTTCTCATCTCACGCTCACAGGAGATGTGTCTTCCTATAATTTTCGCAGCTTGGGAACTGTAGTCATCGCTCGCGACGGGGAGCAGACCATTCCTTCGATGAAACTGCGCTCAGGCGCTATTGCGGAGCTAACTACATTACAATACTCTTTCACTCCTATAGCCATACCATCAACTAGCAACACCGCCGTAGCGATCGAAAGTGATGCCCATTTCCAAGCAAGTTCTGTGCAGTTATTCAACACCGCAGGAAAGGTTTTTGATGCCAGTGCAGGCCGTGGTCGAGCTACGCTTGGCACCTTATTCGTCGATGGCAATGCGCCAGAAGTGGACCCCGCTACGCTTTTTCACGCCACGGGAGTAGCTTCACCGGCTTCAGCATTTTCTGTAACGAACAATACCGTTCTCGATGGCTTTCGCGGTGTCGTTGCCCAGATCGAGGATGGCGCTACCATGCAGTTTCATAGCTACCTCTACACACTAGGACCAAATGGCAAAATGGGTCTGCGCGCCAATCGCGAGGGTGCCATTACCATAAATCACTTAAGATCTACTTCATCCGCCACATCCGGATCCACTCAGCTCGATTGGCTCGCTACCACCCAAGGGAGCATCGCCATGACACAGTTGATGATCACTCCTCTGCATCTCAATGATCAATTGCACATCATTTCCGCAAGTAGCGGAGCAAAAATCGACCTCCCCAGCTCACTGGGCATCGATCCTGATGGACGTTTGTTTTTAACCTCCACAGGTTCCGGGTCCGAACTTCATCTTGATGGGAACTCTGATTTTTACCCTCATAACTACTTGAATGATGCTACGGCGCGCTGGAGCAGAATCAATGCAACAATCACCGATGGAGGTATGTTACGCGGCGGTGAAACGATTGATTCTGGAGGTGGAAGCTTTTATGCGGACTCACGTTCCATATTCATTCATAAAACCGCGTCGATGAGCGATCTTACCGTCACGGGAGCCAGCATGAAAAACATCGGACTCACATTCAGCCAAGCTTCAGTGAACTGTGAACTCGGTGCACCAGGAAGCCCGGCCACATTAAATCAAGTATCGATCAATATAGGAGATGGATCACTTCTCATCATGCGCGGTGGCACATGGCAACCCGAGCGCGTGGAAATGGCAGATGCTCCCCAAGCGCTTCAAATCGGTGACATCAACGGCGGCAGCATTGCCAGCATCACCGATGCCGCAGTGGCCCATTCTCTTGATCTAACCGCTGGAAATGGAGTGGTGCTCAACCCCGGGGATTCGATCCCCACAGTGGCCAATTCTTTTCTCACGATCAATGACGGCTCTACTGTCACAGGCGCGCTCTCTGCGGCTCCCTATCCCCACGGCAAAGGCACTGTCACGATCACGGGAACAGCCACCACTTGCGGCTTCCGCAACGTGCAACTCGGAGCAAGCAGCAATCCATCGTTTGGCAATCAATCAGGTGGCGGACCTCCCGCTTTTACCGGAGAATTTTTCTCATCCTTTGGTGGTGAAAGCGTACTCAATGTCACCTCCGGTGCCAGGATGGCCATCGGAGCTTACGAGGGAGCTTATGGACAATGGCGGCAACCTAGTTCCTTCAGCCCCGCGTACTTATCAGCGAAAGCAACTCCCATCACCATCGGCGGCTCGTCCGCCATTTACTTGGGGGATGCCGCCAATGCGATCGACCAAGACTTTCGCAACGGCGCTCTCGTCGTCGGCACTGGGGGGTACATGATTGGCACCCCGACGATCTTCGGTGCTGCTGCTGATGGCAATGACCTCGTTGTCGATGGCGGCACCGTTGCCCCAGGATTTTCTCCCGGCACCATAGAAGTCGACGGCAATTTCTTGATGGAATCTGGAACTCTGGTGCTCGAAGTAAAATCCAACACCGCGGGTGGGTGGGACGTCATTGACGCTGATTCAATCACCATCACCGGTGGCACCATCATCATCAAGCCCACCAATGATTACGACTCTGGTGCTGGCTTCACCGCCGACTTTTTCCAAACCAGCAACCTCAGCATATCCCCCGGTGTAACCATTCAAATTGATCCCATCCTCGCCGGCGCCACATTTTCAGGAAGCACCGGTGAGATCTCGCTCATCGGTGGCACCGAGCACGATCTCAACACGAACGGCATCGATGATCGCTTCGAGGCCGTATTGCCCGCAGCAGGAAATTCCCTCGAATGGCCAAGCCTCGGATCACCCTCCATTTCCCCGCCCACATTTACTTTCCGTCGCATCGATGGCAGCAGCTTCACTCACAACATCACCGTGCAATGGTCTAACGACCTGCTAACCTGGTACGACATCGCAGTCCCAGGCGTAACGGAAGGCTCCGTCACCATCACCTCGAACGACAACGATCCCGATACCATCTCAGTTAGTCTGCCTACACCTCAAGGCGCGAATCAAAAAATCTTCGCCCGCCTCGCCATCAGCAAAATCGCCTTCTAACAGAAAAACTACTTTCTCCACAATCGCACACGGTGATTTTCACTATCGCCGATGAGGACGGAGCCGTCTTTTTCGACGAAAACTCCGTGCGGGCGGGCGAGTTTGCAATCCGTTGGAGCATTGCCATCGGGGCCGTCTCCACGACTGCCGTTGCCGACGATGACATCGATGATGCCGCGTTTCATGTCGATCACTCGGATCGAGTGCGACTCGGTATCGGCAAGATACACATTCCCTGCGGCATCAAGCGCGATACCTTTTGGTCCCGATAACGTTGCCTGCAGAGCAGGCCCTCCATTTCCTGTGAAGCCTTGTTTGCCATTTCCCGCAATGCGCTGCATACGATCTTTTTTCGGATCGAGCAACAAGACCGCATTGCCCTCGCGCAGGGCGAGATAGCCGGTGCCATCGGCGGCAAAAGTGATCGCGCGCGGCCCATGCACTGGCGATCCTTGAATCGGCGAGCCGTCGCGTGCCGTCTTCGCTTCTCCAGTGCCACACCACGTGCTGATGATGCCCGTTTTGCGATCCACGCGACGAATTCGATGGTTCATGATATCGCAAATGTATAGATTGTCCGCCGCATCAAATGCGAGACTATGCGGTTGATTCAGTTGCGCTGCCGCAGCAGGGCCCCCATCACCGCCAAAGCCCGCTTTTCCCGTGCCGACAATCGTCGAGATCTTGCGCGTTTTGGCATCGATCCGACGCACATTGTGATTGCCGAGATCAACCACATAGAGATTCCCCTGCTGATCCCATGCCATTTCATAGGGCATGCTCAACGATGCCCGCTCGGCAGCCCTACCATCGCCATCGAATCCACGCTTGCCATTGCCGACATAGGTTTCGATTTTTCCCGCAGAGCTTACCCGTCGGATCCGCGCGTTGTCCATGTCGCAAAAATAAAGATACCCGTCAGGCCCACGACCAACGCCATAGACATTATTCAATT
>CANHKJ010000139.1 GCA_947460915.1 Verrucomicrobiia bacterium | reverse complement strand
TCCAATGGCATCGCCGAATACGAAGCTCTGAATGCCAAAGTCATCGGCATCAGCGGTGACAATCCATTTGCACAAGCCGCATGGGCCGAAAAAGAAGGCATCACCATTCCCCTTCTCAGCGACTACGAGCACACAGCTGCCAAATCCTACGGCGTGGCTTACGAGCAATTCCTGCCCGAGGCCAACTTGATCATGGGCGGCGTGCCAAAACGCTCGGCATTTGTCGTCGATAAAAACGGCATCGTTCAATACGCCGAGGTGCAAGAGCATCCAAAAGATCTACCAAACTTCGATGCGATCAAAGAGACTCTGAAGTCACTCTAATCGTCCTAGTTTTTAGGTTAATCCATCCCACCCCATCATGCGACGATCGCAGGTGGGGTGTTTTTTTGCATTGGGGATAACTAGTATTCGGCATTGGAGAATTTGATAAAAGTCAGACCCTCTTTAACCTCCTTCGTTTCTCTACAAACGACATTCCTGCGCTGAATCTAACGAAACGCTGAGGCGCAGATTTAGCAAAGACGAGCGCAAAGTTTTTTCTCATTCTCTCTTCACCTCATGCCCTTCTCAAAATCTTCGTGACTTCGTGAATTCGTGTGAAAATCATCGAGAAACGGTATGGAACGCTGCGAGTCCGAAATAAACTCACACGAAGTCACTAAGGGTTGATTCAAGCATCCTCACTTTTTCTGCGAGAATTTTGCATGCTTTCATTTCATCTTTTTGTTAGATGGAAACACAACAATCAAAGTGCCGAAATTTCGTTCATTATCCGATCGGCGATTTTTTGATACGCATCTTTGCTTTTCGTATCGTCTGCGGAGAAATCAATAACGGGGCCGATGGTCACAGTGATGCGGGCAAACTTGATGCGTCCTGAACCACGAGGTAAGGCCTCACGAGCACCGCGAATGCGCACAGGTTGCACGCGTGCTCCCGATTTTGCAACCACGAGCCCGATGCCGGGCTGGCCGGGAAGAATATCGCCGTTTTCGCTGCGCTCACCCTCGGGAAAGACCAAAACGCGCTCGCCTTGTTGCAACAGCTTGATGATGGTTTTGAGACTCGCCATGTCGGGACGATCTTGATCGACGGGGATGGCGTTCCATTGCTTGTAAAGCCATTTGCCGAAGCCAACGAACAAGGTCTTGCGCGCGAGGAAATACATTTCTGTTTGGTAAAGATTTCCAATCAGCGGCGGATCGAGAAAGCTTTGATGATTGGATGCTACCAATACCGTACCATCGGTCACCAAGTTTTCCGCACCGACGATGCGCAGGCCGAAGAGCGAACGATAGGCTGCGCCGAAGCTCATCCATCCTAACCAATAAATCCATCTCATCATATTCCTCGTTTCTTTCTCAAAAAAATGTATCGCGTTTATGCATCACCTGAATCCTCATGGCTCAGTCCTTGGCTGCGCAAAATATCGAGCGCCGCCTCGACAGCACTGGCAACCGTGTGGTCAGAATTATCCAGCACGATGGCGCCATCAGCAACGATCAACGGTGCAGTAGTGCGATTGCTGTCCGCTTTATCACGAGCAGCGACGCTGTCGGTGACACCCTCAGCGGAACGGCGCGCGGCACGAACTTCCTCGGAAGCATCGACGTAAATTTTGAAAGGCGTATCAGGAAACACCACGGAACAAATATCGCGGCCTTCCATGACTAAGCTGGTGTGCTGGAGATAGTCGCGCTGCAATTGCACCAACAAGGATCGCACCTCTGGAACCGCTGCGACACGAGAAACGGCGAGATTCACCTCGGTGCCACGCAGTTCCTCATCCAACAAACGTCCATCAATTGCGATGGTCGAAAAATTTCCCGCAGTGCCACATTCGATGTTCATCGCCTGGAGAGCCTGCACAACAGCAGTGTGGTCATCGGGATTGATACCGAGCTCCAATACCTTCCACGTCACCGCACGATACATCGCGCCGGAGTTGACCATCACAAGACCGAGACGCCGTGCGAGATGCTTGGCGATGGTGCTTTTCCCCGAGGCCGCAGGACCATCGATGGCTATCGCGAAATGCGGTGCATTGGCGAAATGCGGTGCTTGTTGACTCAATCCCATGCCTCCTCATGTTTGATCGTTTTTAGAACGTAGGCCAGCGGATCAGTCTGTTCCTTCATGATCGCAGCCAGATGTTTTTCAAAGCCGGGATAAGAGGTGTTTACGCAATCGGTATTCTCTATGACAGTCTCACCTTCCGCAAACAAACCAGCAATGGCAAATGCCATGGCGATGCGGTGATCGCCGTAGCTCTGAAGAACCGCGCCGTGGAGTGGTTTGCCACCAGTAATTTCCATGCCATCCTCAAATTCCTCGACCTCTGCCCCCATCAGGCGCAGGTTCTTGACAACAGTCGTGATGCGGTCGGTTTCCTTGACACGAAGCTCCTTCGCATTGCGAATCACCGTTTTTCCTTCAGCGAGAGCGGCCGCCACAGCGATGACCGGAATTTCATCAATCAAGTTCGGCACCTCTTCCGGCAGAATCACAGTTCCTGTGAGGCCACGGCCACAAATCTCAATATTACCGATCGGTTCGCCATCTTCTTGGTTGTGGACCATGTCGCTGATCTTTGCACCCATGCGGACCATCACACCGATGATAGCATTGCGACTTTCGTTGAGCCCCACGTCTTTGATCAACAAACGAGAGCCTTGCAGAGCCGATGCAGCTACAATCCAGAAAGCAGCACTGGAAATATCGCCAGGCACACGGAAATCACGCGCATCAGGACACTGACCACCGCGCAGGGTGATGGCATTGCCATCGCGCTGAGTTCTCACGCCGAAAGCGGCAAGCATGCGCTCTGTGTGATCGCGCGTTTCCGCAGGCTGAATGACAGTCGTTTCTCCTTCACAAAACATCCCAGCGAGTAAAATGGCGCTTTTGACTTGCGCACTGGCCACTGGCATCTCATAAGTGATGGGTTGGAGCGCCTTGCCATGAATGACCAGAGGGGCGCAACCAGCTTTGGCTCCCCGTCCGTGAATTTCTGCGCCCATTTGTGCGAGAGGATTGATGATCCGACCCATCGGGCGTGAGGATAGCGATTCATCGCCGTAAAGCTCGGTATCAAAAGGCTGCGCAGCCAGCAATCCGGCGAGCAAACGCATGCCAGTGCCCGAATTTCCGCAATCGATCGGCATCGGAGCCTTGAGAAGCTTCATTTTTCGACCCGAAATGCAGATCACGGTGGGGCCAAAACCTTCAAGCTCCTCCAGAATTGTATAGCTCACACCTAGTGCGCCCATCGCCTTGAGGGTGTTCAAGCAGTCCTCACTGGGTAGGAAATTGCGGATCAGGCAATCGCCGTTGGAGATTCCGGCAATCATGGCCGCGCGATGCGACATGCTTTTGTCTCCGGGAACACTGAATTCGGCTTGGAGACTTTGGATGGCTTTGACTTTGAATACGCTCATTCGGATGATCTACGCTAGGTGACTATAGGAGCATCGACGACACACCGACGATGCGACCCCGATACAAGCGTAGCAGGCAATAATTGCAAGCCCTTTTCGAGCCTAGGGCAAACGCATCTTCATTTATTGAATTAGCGAAGACTTGCGTACCTTGGCCGGATTCTATCCGCAAAGCCCCATAAATAATGATGATTAGGCATGGCGTGATGGATTATGCTAGGGATGTTCATAGAACGAAGCGCAGAGATGCAGAGTTCGCGGAGAAAAACGCGGAGCAAAAGAGGATTGGGTTGAAAAAAACTCCGCGTTCGTCTCTGCGAACTTAGCGACTCTGCGTTTCGTTGATTTCATCCGCCACACAGAAGGCTTGGCAATTTTAGATGCGTTTGCCCTATTTTTGTATCGCCAAAACGGGCAGATTTTGACATTTCCCTTTCCATGCGTTTCATCACCACGATTTTCTGGCTATGCTTGGCTCCCTTTTTCGCTTTTTCGGCGGAAATTCCTGCGGGAGTGGCCAAAACCATCGACCTAGCGGGCAAGAATGCCGCAGAGATTCGACAGGCTTGGGAAAAATGTCCTGCAGAGCAACGCAGTGGCATGGAATTTCTGCTGACGCACATGCCCGCACGCGACGCCACGGCGCTGAAGGCGGATTATTTGTTAGAAAACACGAATCTCGCCTACCAAGCACGGGCGAAAATGCACTGGGGCAAGGACATTCCTGAGGAAATTTTTTTCAACGATGTGCTGCCGTATGCGACCCTCGATGAAAGTCGGGATGACTGGCGTGCCGATTTTTTCCGACGCTTTTCCGCCATCGCGGGAGAGGCAAAAACAGCAAGTGCAGCGCTGGATAAAATCAATGCTGCCATCGAAAAAGAATTGGGCGTTCAATACAATACGAAACGCCGAGCACCGAACCAAGGTCCTGCGGAATCGATGAAATTGACGATGGCAAGCTGCACCGGGCTATCCATTTTGTTGGCTGATGCCTTGCGCTCCGTGTGCATTCCGTGTCGTATCGCGGGCACAGCCATGTGGACCACCAAGGAAGGGAATCACAACTGGAATGAGGTCTGGCTGCCAGAGCACAAAAGCTGGAAATTTACCGAATACAACCCCGATCCAAAAGGTCTCGATCATGGCTGGCTGGTGGCAGATGCCGCGCGCGCGGTGCCCGGCTCCGTCGCTCACGGAGTCTATGCAACGTCATGGAAAAAAACATCGCACCATTTTCCGATGGTATGGAACTTCGAGGATACCAGCGTTCCCGCCGAAGATGTGACGCAACGCTACATCGCACTCGGAGCCGCCAGCATTCCCAAGCCGGGACAATGCGAATTGCGCATCGATGCCGTCGCGACTCTCGCTGATGGCAGCAAGCAACGTCGTGCGATTGCCGTGGAGGTTCGGCAATTTGACGTCGTCATTGCCAAAGGTGCAACTCCCTCAGCTACGGCGGACATGAACCAATTTCTCACCATTCCCGTGCCACAAGGAGTGCGCTATCAGGTGGTTCTCGCTGATGCACATGCAGCAGGGTCGATCCAAAAAATCGACATCGCACCGACCGAGAAAGACGCGTTCCTCCGCGTCAACTTGGAAATCCCTCGCTGATTTAGACCACTTCAAGGGCATCGATGATGAACCACCCACTCATCACAACGCCCACGGCCAGTTTGATAATCATCCCTGCGACGGTGCCGAGCACACTGCCTACACCTGAGACCGCTGCGGCGGTATTCTCTTTTTTGGCAAAAAGTTTTTCGAAAAGCACCGCCCCGATCAACGGCCCGAGAAACAGACCAAAAGGAAAGAAAAACATACCGACGATGCCGCCCACGAGCGCGCCCCACGATCCCCATTTGCTTCCGCCGAACCATTTCGCACCCGCCGCACCGCTAAAAAATTCAAAGACCTGCGCGGCAATCAACAACAGGGCAAGAACTACAAAAGACCACCAGCGCAGCCCTGAGGCCTCGCCGAGCATCAAACGATGAGCCACCGCAGCCACAAATAAGATCAAATGTCCCGGCAGAATCGGAATCAAACATCCCAACAAACCCGCCATGAGCAAGGTCCCTGTCACAAACCAAGCCAGCGCACCCCCAACCTCCCCCCAGCCACCCCATTGCATCAAAGAGCTGCTCATTTCTGCCAAAATTGCCATCACAACGCCACATTAGCTAGGGTTCAGGAGCGGTCAAGCATCAGGATTATGACACAACGAAAAAAACACAAAAATTTCACAAACAAAAAATATTCGTTGCAGCGTTACTAAACGAGGGCTAGAATACGACTACTCTCGCGAGTAACAACAACTACCATAAACTACAACATGAAAAAACTACTGTGGACAACTCTTGGTCTCTTTGCTCTTTCCGGCTTCGCCCTCGCTGGCGACTGCAAAAAGTGCAAAAAAGAAGGTGAAGAAGCTAAAGAAGAAACCGTAGCCCATTGCGGCAAGTGCGAGAAAAAGCACGACAAAAAAGACGGTGAAGAAGCTGAAAAAAAAGAAACCGTTGCTGATTGCAAAAAGTGCAAAAAAGACGGCGAAGAAGCTAAAGAAGAAGGCACACTTGCTGGCAAATGCAAAAAAGAGTGCGACAAAGACGGCGAAGCTGAAGAAGGCACACTCGCTGGCGACTGCAAAAAGTGCAAAAAAGACGGCGAAGAAGCTGAAGAAGGCACACTTGCTGGCAAATGCAAAAAAGAGTGCGACAAAGAAGGCGAAGCTGAAGAAGGCACACTCGCCTAATTCCTTTCCTAATCAATTTCTCAAAGCTGCCGGGCTTCCTGGCAGCTTTTTTTGTGCCTCTATTTCTGAACCGAACCACGCCATTCTAGCAGCGGCGGTTTGACAGATGCCAAAACCCCATTACACTTCGCTTCTCACGAGAATGACAGACGAGGAAACATACGACGCTCTTACCCAATTCGACAATGCAGAACCCACACTGTGGCCGGACGTAAGCCCCGAGCAATGGAATGACTACCGTTGGCAGCTCAAGAATCGCGTTTCTTCACTGGCTGCTCTAGAAAGCAAAATGGAACTATGCGCCGAAGAACGCGCAGGCGTATTGCTGGCTGGTCACAAACTTGCGATGTCCATCACTCCGCATTTTTTCCAACTCATCGATCGCAACGATCCCGATTGCCCAATTCGCCGTCAAATCATTCCTCGCATGGAAGAAGGCTGGACTGCTCCCGATGAAATGGCTGACCCCTGCGGCGAAGATAGCCATATGCCCGTTCCTGGTCTGGTGCATCGCTACCCCGATCGCGTGCTGTTTCTCGTCACCGACCGTTGCGCCTCCTATTGCCGCTACTGCACTCGCTCGCGCGTAGTCTCTGGCGTGGGCGACCAACAACTCGAAATCCAATGGGAAGCCGCATTTCAGTATTTGGAAAAACACCACGAAGTCCGCGATGTTTTGCTCTCCGGTGGCGACCCGCTTTTACTCTCGGATGATAAGCTCGACCGCATCCTCACGCGCCTGCGCGCCATTCCGCACATCCAATTTCTGCGCATCGGCTCACGCATACCGATTTTCCTGCCCCAGCGCATCACGCCGGAACTCTGCGCCATTTTGCAAAAACACCACCCGCTTTTTGTCTCGATCCACACCAATCATCCGCGCGAGCTCACCACCGAGGTCCGCGATGCTCTAGGCCGCCTCGCCAATGCGGGCGTCCCTCTCGGCAACCAATCCGTGCTGCTTCGCGGCATCAATGATCAGCCCATCATTCAGCGCGCTCTCGTTCACAAATTGCTCATGTGCCGCGTGAGACCCTACTACTTGTATCAATGCGACCTGATCAATGGCTCATCCCACCTGCGCACTTCCGTGGCCACAGGGCTCGATATTATCGAAAAATTGCGCGGTCATACCACGGGCTACGGCATTCCGCAATACGTCATTGATGGCCCCGGCGGCGGCGGAAAAATCCCGCTCAATCCCGAATACATTCTCAATCGCCAACCAGGTCGAGTGATGCTTCGCAACTACGAAAATGCAGTGTTCGAGTATCCAGATCCTCAGCAGATGCCTGATCACGTGCGTGATGAACTCCTTTCTCAAACCAACCAACTCAACACAACTCATGTGGGATAACGACTTTCTTGCTCTTTTCGATCGCTGCCGCCAACTCCATGCTGCTGGCAATCACGATTTCGCCTCGTATTACAACGACAAAGACCGCGCCTTTCTGAGCTCGATCGGCTGCCAGGAGCGCGAATTTTACGACTTTGTCGAAGACGCCAACGACT
This sequence comes from Verrucomicrobiia bacterium, assembly GCA_947460915.1. GTDB lineage: Bacteria > Verrucomicrobiota > Verrucomicrobiia > Verrucomicrobiales > Akkermansiaceae > UBA956. The sequence goes on along the minus strand of CANHKJ010000139.1, from coordinate 94 downwards.
TTCACGAGCCATCTGCCAGCACCGCCTTGTTGATCGCAGCAGTGCGGCGTGATTATTTTCTCACGGTGCAAAAAGGCGCAGCTTCGAGCAAGCG